>DATHWE010000077.1:0-4175 GCA_035460905.1 Methylophilaceae bacterium
GCGCGCGCCTGCTCTGCCACCCGCACGACCATCGGTTTGCCGGCAATATCCAGCAAGGGTTTCCCCGGCAGACGGGTGCTGGCATGGCGAGCGGGAATGACCACCTTGAAACTCAAGATCAGACCTCTTCTTCCGCCGGCAACGCTCGCGCCTCATCTTCCAGCATCACGGGAATACCGTCCTTGATGGGGTAAGCCAGTCGGCACGGCTTGCAGACCAACTCGCCTACCGTCTTCTTGTAAACCAGCGGTCCCTTGCAGACCGGGCAAACCAGGATTTCCAGTAATTTTGCGTCCATAATCATTTCCTCAATTTCTTCAGCACGCGCTCGACGAGCGCACGATCCAGCTTTGCGTCAACCGCCAGATACCACCAGTCCGGTTTAGCGAAAGCGCGGCATTTCACCGCGTCTTTTTCGGTCATCAGTATCGCGTCCGCAGCACCAGTTTGCAAATCCTCGGGCCTGTAGGTGTGATGATCCGGAAACGGCTTTTCGGTGCATTGCAGCCCCATTGTTTTCAATTGCGCGAAGAAGCGGCCAGGATTGCCGATACCGGCAATCGCCAACACGCGCTTTCCGGTAAATTCCGCGGCTGACGCGGACTTCGTGGCGTCCATGAGGTTGCAAAAATTCGCTGGCTGCAATTGCATTTCTAAGAAACCTTCGTCCGACGCCACTCCGTTGCTCACTACCGCATCGACGCTTGCAAGCCGCATAATCGATTCGCGCAAAGGGCCCGCCGGGAGCAACTGGCCGTTTCCAAAACGGCGCTGACCATCGATCACGACAATTTCCGCATCGCGCGCAAGACGATAATGCTGCAAGCCGTCGTCGCTGATGATCAGGTCGCATGCGGGATGCGCTTTCAGCAACGCCATGCCAGTCGCCGCACGGTCTCGCCCGACCCAGACGGGGGCGGCAGCACGGCCGGCGATCATGACGGGCTCATCCCCGGCAATCGCGGGATCCGAGTTGCCGGTCACAGGCATCGGGCGATCGTTCTTTCCGCCGTAGCCCCGGCTGATGATGCCGGGTTTGAAGCCCGCTTGCGCCAGTTGTTCGGCCAGCCAGATGACAAGAGGCGTTTTGCCCGTTCCGCCGACAGTAATATTGCCGACGACGATCACCGGGACAGGCAGATGTATGGTTTTGAAAATGCCCAGCCGGTAGGCAAGCCGGCGCAGCGATGAAAGCAGCCGGAACAGCCATGACAGCGGCATCAGCACGAGATGCCAGCCCCCTGATGTGTACCACTGTCGTTGCAGCCACTCGGACATGGCAGCCGGCCTAGTGGAACTGCTTGCGATAAAGCTTGGTGTAGTGCCCGTTCGCGGCCAGCAGTTCATCGTGCGTACCGCTCTCGACAATCTCGCCCTGCTCCATCACCAGAATACGGTCGGCGTTCTCGATGGTGGAAAGGCGGTGCGCAATCACAATGGAAGTGCGATTGCGCATGAGTCCGTCTAGTGCCTGCTGAACATGCTGTTCGGATTCGGTATCCAGCGCGGAAGTCGCTTCGTCCAGCAGCAGGATGGGCGCATTCTTCAGGATCGCGCGCGCAATCGCCAGGCGCTGGCGCTGCCCGCCGGACAAACGCACGCCGCGATCGCCAATTTCGCTATAAAGCCCGTTAGGCAGGTTCTGGATGAATTCCCAGGCGTAAGCGGCCTTGGCGGCGTCGATCACCTGCTCTTCGGGCGTATTCCGCAAATCGCC
Organism: Methylophilaceae bacterium; assembly: GCA_035460905.1. Lineage (GTDB taxonomy): Bacteria > Pseudomonadota > Gammaproteobacteria > Burkholderiales > Methylophilaceae > MM2. Next base: position 1,718 of record DATHWE010000077.1, read on the forward strand.
ATAGGCAATATTGTTGAACACAGTATCGTTGAACAGGATTACGTCCTGGCTCACCAGCGCGAACTGCTGGCGCAGGCTCTTGAGCGTGAGTGATCGCACATCCACGCCATCCAGAAGAATCAGTCCCTGCTGCAATTCGTAAAAACGCGGCAGCAGATTCACCAGTGTCGTCTTGCCACCACCGGAACGCCCGACCAGCGCGACTTTTTCACCTGGCTTCACGGTCAGGCTAAGATTGTTAAGCGCATTGCGCTTGGCATTTTCATAGCGCAAGCTCACGTCACGGAACTCGATTTCACCCCGGGCGCGCCCGATTTCCGTATGACCCTCGTCCGTCTCGCCGCTGGAATCCATGACAGCAAACATGCTCTGCGCCGCAGCAATGCCCATTTGCAAGTCCTCATTCATGCTCGTGAGACTTTTGATCGGCGCGATCAACATCAACAGCGCGCCAAGAAAAGCAGCGAACTCCCCCGCCGTAAACCGCCCCGCTGCATAGTAAACAACCATGCCCAGTGCGACGGCAGCGAGCAGTTCGATCACAAAGCTATTAAGCAAGCCGCGACGGATGAACTTGATATGCATCGAGCGGTTATGGGCAACCGCCTCGCCAAATCGCTGATACTCGTAATCGCCGCCACCGAAGATCTTGACCATACGCTGCCCGGAAATGGCTTCTTCGGAGACTTTGGTAATTTCGCCCATCGTATCCTGCACCGCTTTGCCGGCAGCACGGATCTTGGGGGTCATTTTTTTCAGGTAAAGTGCCATGAAAGGAATCGTGATGGCGAATACCAGCGTCAAACGCCAGTCCAAATAAATCATGTAGCCGATCATGCCAAATATCGTCAACGTGTCGCGTACCGCACTGATGGCCACATTGGTCGAAGCCTTGGCTACTTGCTCGGTATCGAAAGTCAGTTTGGAGGTAATAATGCCCGCAGAATTTGCGTCGTAATAGGAAATAGGCAAAGCCATAAGGCTATGGAACGCATCGAGCCGCAGGTTTTCAACCACTCTCCGGGCAACCCAGCGCATCGCATAAGTGGATACAAACCCGGCCACGGCACGCAAAGCCAGCATGCCGAATAATATCAACGGCAACCATGCGAGTTTGCCTGGCTCCTTGTTGACGAAACCTTCGTCCGTGACCTGCTTGATGGCGGCAAGAAAACCGGTATTGGTCGCGGAAAGTACAACCAGGGCGACAATACTGATCGCAAAAACCGTTTTGTAGCGCCATGCATACTGAAAAAGACGCAGGTAGACGGTAGTGGCATTGGCGGAAGTAGGAGGAATCGCCTTTTTAGGCGTGGATTTCGACATGCTGTCCCTGTAAGAGATGAAAGGTCAAAATCCGGTCTGAAACCGGATTTTATTTGACCTGCGTGGCGAAAGTAATGTGTGTATAACCTGCCTGACGCGAAGCTTCCATCACGTTCACCACGGACTGATGCGTGCTTGTCGCGTCGGCATTGATGACAATGGTCGGCTCTTTGCCGGTACCCCCCGCCTTGCGCAGAGCTGCGGCAATCGCTTCGACGGACCGGTCGGCCAACTCGACCTCATTGACGGTATAGCGCCCAGCAGCATCGACTCCGACTGAAATCATGGCCGGCTTTTCTTCTGGAGTCGTGGCTTCGGCCGTGGGCAGGTTGATCTGCAACTCATTGATGCGCGAGAAGGTGGCACTTACCACCAGGAAAATAATGATGACGAGCAGCACGTCGATCAACGGAACCAGATTGATCTCCAGTTCCTCGTGCTTTCTGCCTCGCTGGAAATTCATATTACTTGCGCTCGCCCTGAATGATTTCCACCAGCTTGATCGCTTCCTGTTCCATCTCTACGACCAGGCTGTCCACCTTGGCGCGGAAGTGACGGTAGAAAATCATGCTGGGAACGGCGACGATGATACCCATCGCGGTGTTGTATAGCGCTACGGAAATACCGCGGGCGAACTGGGCGACATCATGGCCGGTCGCGGTGAAAGCGCCGAACAGTTCCACCATCCCGATCACGGTGCCGAGCAAGCCCAGTAGCGGGCTGACGGCGGCTATCGTACCCAACGTGGTCAGGTAACGCTCCAGCTTGTGAGTCACTGCGCGACCGGATTCCTCGATGGATTCCTTCATGACTTCGCGTGAATTACCGACATTGCAGATCGCGCCGGCAAAAATCTCGCCCAACGGCGAATGCTGCTCAAGCCGCGTGCAGATTTCCTTGGTCGCACCGCCCTGCTTCAGCCATTTCTGGACTTCAGGCAAAAGCCCCTTGGGAGCGATCATCTCGGATCGCAATACCCAGAAACGCTCGGCGATGATCGCCAATGAAACGACCGAGGCGAAAATCAGCGGCCAGATCGGCCAGCCGGCTGCCTGAATAATGCTCCACACGATGGCTTTCCTTGTTCTTGAAAATTCGCGCTACTTTATCCTGCGCCACTGTTTTCAGCAAG
>DATHWE010000078.1:0-1981 GCA_035460905.1 Methylophilaceae bacterium
TCGCAATCCGCAATTTTCGCCACATTTTCCGACCTCGTTATTATTGTTGATGCATCATACCCAGCCTACGGCTGCGAGCCAATCGGACATCGCCTTTGCCCCCCCATTCGTATAGAATTGAATCAATCAGTTATCAATAAAACTATGGCGCTCTCATCCATCAAACGCATTCTGGTAGGCATTACCGGCGGCATCGCGGCTTACAAGGCGGCCGAGCTGGTTCGCCTGCTGGTCAGGCAAGGCATAGACGTGCAAGTAGTGATGACGCAAGCCGCCTGCCATTTCATCACCCCCGTTACATTGCAGGCCCTCTCTGGCAAACCGGTATTCACCGACCTGTGGGACGACCGCATCGACAACGGCATGGCGCACATCGAATTCTCGCGCGATGCCGACGCCATTCTGATCGCTCCCGCCAGTGCGGATTTTCTTGCCAAGATCACCCATGGCATGGCCGACGACCTGCTTTCCAATATCTGTCTGGCACGCTCCTGCCCATTGATGGTTGCGCCGGCGATGAATGTGCAGATGTGGGAAAACCCGGCCACCAGACGCAACATTGCGCAATTGAAGCGAGACGGCGTGATCGTTCTGGGCCCCGATAGCGGCGATCAGGCCTGCGGCGATACCGGCATGGGCCGCATGCTGGAACCGGAAATGCTGCTTGAAGCCATCGATGCCAGCCAGCAGCCCAAGTTGCTCAACGGCAAGAAAATCCTGATCACGGCCGGTCCGACCTTCGAAGCCATCGACGCGGTACGTGGCATCACCAACCTCAGCTCGGGCAAGATGGGCTACGCCATTGCCCGTGCCGCCATCGAAATGGGCGCTGAGGTCACGCTGGTAAGCGGACAAACTTCCTTGAAATCGCCGCATGGCGCCAACCAAATCAAGGTCACCACCACCCAGCAGATGCTGAACGCGGTGATGGAAAACCTGAAGGATCAGGACATTTTCATCGGCGTCGCGGCCGTAGCCGACTACTACGTGCTCAACCCAAGCGAGCAGAAAATCAAGAAGGACGCCCACATCCTGACGCTGGAACTGGCGCCTAACCCGGACATTCTGGCGAATGTCGTCAATCTTCCGGATCCACCTTTCTGCGTAGGCTTCGCTGCAGAAAGCGAAAATCTCTATGAGTTCGCCGAGCACAAGCGGCGGCGCAAGAATTTACCATTGCTCGCCGCGAACCTGATCCAGGATGCGTTCGGCGGCGATGACAGCGAACTCGTACTGCTGGACGACAAGGGTGCGCATCCGCTGCCGCGTGCCTCGAAGCTGACGCTTGCACGACAATTATTGAAACATGTGGCCGGTATGCTGCAGGACCCTAAACCGGCCACGCTCAAACCCATCACGGAAAAGTCATGACCATCAAAGTCGATCTCAAGCTGCTCGATCCCCGCCTGCATACCCATCTGCCCGCCTACGCCTCGCCTGGATCCGCCGGCCTGGACCTGCGCGCCTGTATCGAGCACGTCATGACCCTGCATCCCGGCGAAACCGAACTGATCCCGACCGGCATGGCGATCCATATCGGCGATCCCGGTTATGCGGCGATGATACTTCCGCGCTCCGGGCTGGGACACAAACACGGTATCGTACTCGGCAACCTGGTCGGCCTGATCGATTCGGATTATCAGGGCCAGCTATTCATTTCATGCTGGAACCGCGGCCGAACACCCTTTATGCTGAGCCCGATGGAGCGCATCGCACAGCTTGTCATCGTGCCGGTCATGCATGCCGACTTCAACGTGGTCGAGGAATTCCCCGCCAGCGAACGTGGTGAAGGCGGCTTCGGCAGCACAGGCAAGCATTGATTTTCCTTGAAACTTTCCATGCTTTTATGGTATAAAAGCGGTTTTTCGAAATTCGGAGACATCCATGGCACGCGTCTGTCAGGTAACCGGCAAAAAGCCGATGGTGGGCAACAACGTTTCCCACGCCAACAACAAGACCAAGCGCCGCTTCCTGCCGAACC
>DATHWE010000079.1:0-3834 GCA_035460905.1 Methylophilaceae bacterium
ATGCGGCAGAAGCCGGGGTAATGCGGGTCGTTGACCAATATCACGCGGCAAAGGTCGTTTTGCCACAGGATTTCACCGCCGGTTTGATCGCAAAGTTCGCAGGACATCATTCACTCGTTCGGAAACATGAAAATAAAAAACGCCGGAAGCATGCGCTATCCGGCGGATTCATTTTGCCAGCAAAAATTGCTTAGGCGAAATTGGCTGCAGCAAAATCCCAGTTGGCGAGATTGTTGAGGAAATTCTCAACGAATTTCGCGCGCAGGTTGCGGTAGTCGATGTAGTAGGCATGCTCCCACACGTCGATGGTCAGCAGTGCCTTGTCGCCTGTGGTCAGCGGGGTGCCGGCAGCACCCATGTTGACGATATCGACCGTACCGTCGGTCTTCTTCACCAGCCAGGTCCAGCCGGAGCCGAAGTTACCTACGGCAGAAGCCTGGAATGCCTTCTTGAACTCATCGAATGAACCCCACTTGGCATTGATTGCATCGGCCAGTGCACCAGTCGGAGCGCCGCCGCCGTTAGGCTTCATGCTGCTCCAGAAGAAGGTGTGGTTCCATACTTGCGCGGAGTTGTTGTAGATGCCGCCGGAAGACTTCTTGATGATGTCTTCCAGGGCGGCGTTTTCGAATTCCGTGCCCTTGATCAGGTTGTTCAGGTTGGTCACATAGGTCTGATGATGCTTGCCGTAGTGAAATTCCATGGTTTCGGCGGAGATATGCGGCGCCAGTGCATCCTTGGCATAAGGCAGCGCGGGAAGTTGATGTTCCATTTGAAGTCCTTTCTTGCGGGGATTAAAAATTCGAGAAAAATTCGAGAGGCGTATTTTGCCACAAAAAACTGAGCTGGCTTGTCAGGTATTAGTGACAAGTGAATTCAGGATTTGTTCTTTTTGGCTCGCGGATGTGCCTGATCATAGACTTTTGCAAGGTGCTGAAAATCCAGATGCGTATAGACCTGTGTGGTGCTGATGTTGGCGTGGCCCAGCATTTCCTGCACGGCCCTGAGGTCGCCGCTGGACTGCAGAACATGCGTGGCAAAACTGTGGCGCAGTATGTGCGGATGTACGTTGCCGGCGATGCCTTGCTTGATGGCCCAGGTTTTCAACCGATATTGCACGGCCCGCGGTGTGAGCCGCTTGCCGGTGCGACCAATGAACAGCGCAGCTTCATCTGCAGTTTTCAGCAATGTCCGCTCCGGCAACCAGGTCTGAAGAGCTTCAATGGCATGTCGGCCGACAGGAACGATGCGCGTTTTGTTGCCTTTGCCGGTGACGGTGACGGTGCCCTCGGCAAGATCCAATCCGTCTACATTGAGGCTCACCAATTCGGCGAGGCGCAGACCTGAGGAATAGAACAGCTCCAACATTGCATGGTCGCGCACGGCAAGCGTGTCATCGTCGCTGATATCCACCAGTTTCGAAGCCTGCTCCGGCGATAGCGCCTGTGGCAGGGTTTTGGCTGATTTGGGCGGGCGCATGCCGACGCAGGGATTGTTGTCAATGCCGTGACGGCGCGATAGAAATGCGAAAAAACCGCGCCACGCGGATAGCATGCGGGCGATGCTTTTGCCGCCGATGCCGCGCCCATGCAGCGTGGCGATGAAGCGGCGGATGTGCGCCGTTTTCAAATTCTGTAGGGTAATTTCGCCTGCAAGTTGCTGTAGCGTGCGGATGTCGCGGCCGTAGTTTTCGCATGTGAGCGGGCTCAGGCCCCGCTCGTGGGCAAGATGATCGAGATAGGCGGCCAGGTAGTCCAAGTCGTCCGGAAAAACGCCTAAAGGATATAGCGCAGCAAGGCGACGCTCATCAGCTCGCCGATGCGTTTAAGGTACAAGGTACCCATTTCCGGATAAAAGCGTTGTGCGTCTTCGCTGGCCATCGCCAACAAGCCGAAAACGTTTTCGCCGCGCAACGGAATCAGGGAAAAAGACTTGAGCGGAGCGTTGGTTTCCCCGAACCAGCCGTCCAGGCTCAACGAAGGATTGTGACCGCAGTAGGGCGCGGTCAACCCTTGTGCCCAGGTGCGCATTGCCTCGTCGACCGGATTGAACTCGCCGCCGGTGCTATCTTCTTCGTTCTGCGGCATTGCCCAAAGGCGGATTGCGACATGCGGTACCTGAAAGTCTTCGCGCAGGTTGTGCGTCACCATTTGCACCAGCGCGTCGAAGCTGCGTGCAGCGAGTATGCCCAGTGTCAGGCGGTGTACTTTGTCACTGATGACGTCGTTCTCTTCGCCGAACTGGATCAGTTCGGACAGCTTTACTTCCAGAATCCGGATCTTGTCGCGTTGCGCCAGCTGCTGGCGTTCGGCGAGCGAAATCGTGCCGCTGCCGTGCGGACTGGGCAGGTAGATTTCAGTCAACAGGTGTGCATTGCGCTCGAAAAAGGCAGGGTTGGTGCGAAGGTATTCGGTGATCTGGTCATCGGTCGTTTGCATGGTTGCGCTTTCTGATAATTTTTAAAGTGTGATTTCGCCTTCGAATACCGTTACCGCCGGGCCGGTCATGAGTACCGGATTGCTGCTGCCTGCCCAACGTATCGTCAGTTCGCCGCCCCGCATCGCGACGGTGACCGGCGAGGCGAGTTTCCCCAACTGGATGCCGGTGACGGCCGCCGCGCAAGCACCCGTGCCGCAGGCAAGGGTTTCGCCGGAACCACGTTCGTAAACACGCAGCCGGATACGATGAGCATCGACGACCTGCATGAATCCGGCGTTGACGCGTTGCGGAAAGCGCTCGTGATGCTCGATCAGTGGCCCTTGTTCGGCAACCGGGGCACTATCGACATCGTCGACGATCTGTACCGCATGCGGATTGCCCATCGACACGGCGCCGATTATGACTTCAGCAGCACCTACAATTAAGTCGTATGTGAGTGCCTGCTCTGTCGCAACGAAAGGAATATCCGCAGGGATAAAGCGCGGTGCTCCCATATCTACCGTCACCTGCCCGTCGTTTTCCAGCTTGGGCCGGATGATGCCGCGCGCGGTTTCAACCAGGATTTCGTTCTTGGTCGTGAGTTGCTGGTCATGCACGAAGCGTACGAAGCAGCGTGCGCCGTTACCGCATTGTTCGACTTCACCCCCGTCGGCATTGAAAATGCGGTAGCGGAAGTCGACATCGGGAATCGTCGGCTTTTCCACCAGCAGCAATTGGTCGCAGCCGACGCCAAAGTGGCGATCGGCAAGAAAACGGATCTGCTCAGGGCTTAAGGAAATATTTTGGCGAACGGCATCGATGACGATGAAATCGTTGCCCACTCCCTGCATTTTGGAAAATTTAAGCTTCATGGGTTCTTATTCTAAGTCATGCGTCACGGCCGGAACAGCGCTAGAGGGCGGTTCGACACCCTTGGGTTTGCGATGGCGCGGGTAGCTCCACAGGTATTGCTCCGGTTTTTGCCGAATCAGTTGTTCAATGGCTTTGTTGATGGCTTCGGGTGTAGGGTCGGCATCAAGGGGTTGGATATGCATCACATAACCACGCCCCCACGACAAGCGCTCGCCGAACGCCATCAGTACCTTGGCTCCGGTTGACTGTGCCAGGCGATGCGCCAGCGTCATGGTATAGGCCGGCCGGCCAAAGAAGTCTGCCCATTCACCCTCGTTCTTACCCGGGTTCTGGTCCGGCAGGATGCCGATGGCATCGCCCTTCTTCAGCGTCCTGACCAACTCACGTACGCCCTTGAGCGTGGTTGGCGCAAGCTTGATATTGCCGCGTTCGCGGCCGGACAGGATCAAAGGCTCCAGCCATGCTTGGCGAGGCGGGCGGTAAAGTACGCTGATCGGACGGTGTGCCGCATAGTATTGGGCAGTAATTTCAAAGCAGCCAAGA
>DATHWE010000080.1:0-7473 GCA_035460905.1 Methylophilaceae bacterium
CCTTTTTTCACGGAACCGATGATTTCTTCGGGCGTCCTGTCGCCGTTGAGCATGACGGTATTGGTCATGCGCGGCATCGGGATGTGCGCATACGATTCGCGCCGGGCATTCCCGGTAACGCCCATGCCCATCAGGCGCGCATTCAGCGAATCCTGCAAATAGCCTTTGAGGATGCCGTTTTCGATCAGCACAGTGCGTTGTGTCGGCGAGCCTTCGTCGTCGATGTTGAGCGAGCCGCGGCGATTGGTGATGGTGCCGTCGTCGACGACTGTGACGCCGGACGAAGCGACCTGCTGGCCGATCCGACCGGAAAACGCCGAACTGCCCTTGCGGTTGAAGTCACCTTCAAGACCGTGGCCGATGGCTTCATGTAGCAGGATGCCGGGCCAGCCAGAACCTAGTACCACGGTCATCGAACCAGCCGGAGCAGGGCGCGCATCAAGGTTGGTGAGCGCCTGGTGGACGGCCTTGCGGGCATAGTCCTCCAGCACCTCGTCGGTGAAATAAGCGTAATCGAAACGCCCGCCGCCGCCGGCTCCGCCCTGTTCGCGCTTGCCGTCCTGTTCGGCGATCACCTGGATCGAGACGCGCACCAATGGGCGGATGTCTGCCGCCATCATGCCGTCGTGACGGGCAATCATCACTACTTCATATTCGCCGGCAAGCGAGGCCATGACCTGCGTGATGCGGGGGTCGAGCTTGCGCGCATAAGCCTCCAGCCGTTCAAGCAGTAGGACTTTTTGTGCGTCGTTCAGGCTGGCGATAGGATCATGGGGTACATAGAGCTGTTGTGCTTTCGTCCGAGCCATAGCGTTGGCGCGATGCTCATTACCCTGTGCGGCGATGGCGCGTGTGGCTTCTGCGGCCTGTTGCAATGCAGGCAGGCTGATATCGTCGGAATAGGCAAAAGCGGTTTTCTCGCCGGATACTGCCCGCACACCCACGCCCTGATCAATGCTGAAGCTGCCGGATTTGACCTGACCTTCTTCCAGTCCCCAGCTTTCCGAACGGCTGTATTGAAAGTACAGGTCGGCATAGTCCACCTTGTGCTTCATGATGCTGCCCAGCACGTTTTGCAAGGAACTCATGTCGAGCGCATACGGTGCCAGCAAGGTCGAATTCGCGGTGGCAAACAAGGTGCCCGGTTCAGGGCTGGAGGTGGAAGGAATGTCTTCAAGTTTCATGGGCATGCAATCCTATCGGATGTTCATCGTATAGAGCGTCATCATACCAGCCCGGCAGTGAGCGGACCCTACGTAAAATCTGGAAACGGAGGGGTATTCTTGATTGGCTGGCTATAGGAGAGGACAGTTCTGGCACGGAAATGTTCGCAATGGATTCCATGCGCCACGTACCTGGGCCACACATCGGTGCAGCGAAATGGTGTTCTTGACAGGCTGCATACGGGAAAGCCCACTTTCCGGTGGGCTTTCCCGTTGGATCAGCACTTGTGCAGTGTGCGGTGTTTCAGGGCTGGCAGGCTCTTGCGCAAGCTGGCCTGGTAGGCCGGGTTGAATCCGGCAATCACCACGCCGGAGCCGCGTGGCAAGCGATCGAGCACAACGCCCCACGGGTCGACGATCATGCTGTTGCCGTGGGTTTCGCGACCGGAGATGTGGTAGCCGCCTTGGGCAGGGGCCAGCACGTAACACAGGTTTTCGATAGCGCGGGCACGAATCAGGGTTTCCCAGTGCGCCTTGCCGGTGGTATCGGTAAACGCGGCGGGGACGACGATCAGGTCCACTTCGCCCATCGCGCGATAGAGTTCCGGGAAGCGAAGGTCGTAGCAGATGGAAAGGCCGATCTTGCCCAGCGGCGTATCGAGGACAACGACCTTGTTGCCGGGCTCGATGGTCGTTTCTTCATGGTAATGCTCGCTGCCGAGATCAAGCCCGAACAGGTGGATCTTGTCGTAGCGTGCCACCTGCTTGCCGGTCGGATCGAATACCAGGCAGGCATTGCGAACCTTGTCCGGCGAGCTGGCTTCCATCGGGACGGAGCCGCCAATCAGCCAGATCTGGTGTTTTTTTGCCATATGCGACAGGAAGCGCTGGATCGGGCCGTTGCCTTCCTTTTCTCGTGCGGCGACCTTGTCGGTATCCTTCAGTCCCATGATCGCAAAATATTCCGGCAGCGTCACCAGCTTGGCACCCTGGGCGACGGCGATTTCAATCAGGCGTTCGGTTTCGCTCAGGTTGGCAGAGACATTGGGACCGGAAGCCATCTGGATGCCGGCGATCTTGACGATGCCGGGGGCGCTGGCCGCTTTGTTGGTGGTCTTGGCAGGTTTTGCTGTTTTTGTACGCGACTTGATGGGCATGGCGATTTCCGTAATGCTATTGTTATCTGATTCAAGCCTACCATAACCCGCGACGGGTTTCAGCAGTAAACTTCCGGCACCTTTTTTTCGAGCGCTACGGGCCCAGCGGCGTAGGGGCCGCGGGCTTGTCGCTTTTTGTTTTTACTTCCTGCGGATCATCCCAGGTGCCGGTAATGTCGTATTCGTAGGCGATGAGTTTGTTGAACGGGTCGTTGAGCAGTTTTTGCGCGACGATGGCTGCAACACCTACTGCCGGACCGCCGGCAAATGCCGCGACCGAGAGGCTGTCGCTGATCGAAGGCGTGACCTTGATATGCAGGTTTTGCGTCTCGCGCGCCAGGTCGGTTTCGCCCTTGATCGCTACCTTGGCAGCCGGGCCTTCCATCAGGAAGTCGTCGCTGCGCATGATGCCATTGTCGATGCTGGCATTGACGCCGATCTTGTCGAACGAGAAGCCGGAACTGAAGATATCGCGAAAATCGAATGCGAGACGGCGCGGCAGGCTTTGCAGACTCAGCACGCCGAGCAGGCGTCCGACGCCGGGACGTATCTTGAGGAACTGGCCGTTTTTGGCATCGAGCTTGAGCTTGCCGCCCAGCCCCGCGACATTGAATTCGTGCGGGCTGCCCGGCCAGCGCAGGTTGCCGGTCAGGTCGGCATTGCCGCCCTTGATGGTATCCGGGTAACCGAAGCGATCCAGGGTCTTGCCGATATCGTTGATGTCCCAGGCCAGGTTGAGCCGGGTATGCGGGCGCCGTTTCCAGCTGTGCCACACGCCATTGCCCGAGAGCGTACTGTCTGGGTTGCTGATGACCAGCTTGTCGATGTTCCAGTCTATGCCTTGCTGACTGGCGACGAGTTCTATCCGGCCCAGTTTTTTCTGCTTGATTTCAAAGTTTTCTGCAATCACATCCAGCGCGGGATATTGCACCTCTTTCTGCTGTTCAGGCTCGACTGGCACGCTTAATTTGGCCGGCGCGGAGCTGGGGGCAATCAGCGATTTGAGCCGGGCGACGATCTTGCCGTTGCCGCCCTTGATCCACAAGGCTTCACCGGTGATCTCCTGGCTCTGGATGTTGGCGCGCCAGCCGTTGGAAACGGGTTTGGCATCCAGGGTCAGCGCGTTGATGCGCCGTCCGAAGATATCCAGCGATCCTATCGTCAGGTTGGCGGCGCTGATCTCCGTTCCAGGATTTTCGGCCTGGCTGTCCGAGGCCGGTGGGGAAGAAGAGGTGCCGGTCAGCAGGCTTTGCCATTGATCCGCATCCACATGCTGGAGATTGCCTCGCACGCTGATGCCGGGCTGTGCCGGTAATTCTGCCGTTCCGCCGAAGTTGATCTCGCCGCGATCCAGCGACATCTTGCCGTTTCGATCGACACGCTGGAAGCGGCCGCTGATCGCTTTGCCAAGGCTGATGGCGATGATGTCCTGGTTCTCGTTTTGTCTTTTCTTTTCGATCAGCAGCGGCAGGGTTTCGGTGTCACCCTTGGCGAAGGGAGCCGGCAGGCTGGATGCGAGTCCGACGAGCGACGATTTGACGACCACGTCCGCCTGCTGTTTCCGGGCATTGATTTCCGCCGTCCAGTCGGTGCTGCCCTGCAATTTGTCCGCGAGCGGCGACGCGACTGCCTGGCGGATGCCGTTGCCGTCGATATTTCCTTGCGCTGCGATGTGCAGCAGGCCCTCCTTGCCGCTTTCGATATTGATCTGTGCCGGTCCGCCAAATATGCGTGCCGTGACGTTTTGCGCGCGCAACGTCGATTCGGTGAAGTCCAGGCGCCCGTTGATACCTTCCAGCGTTGGCATTTCACCGTTGCCACCCAGCATGCCGTTGGCGATCACGTAGCTACCCTTGACGCGCGTGCCCTCGCCGTCGGTTGCCAGCGGGATGCGCAGGCCTATCGCTAGTTTGCCGTTGCCGCTGGCCTGCATACCTTCGGTGAAACGGTCGATGGCGTCCAGCAGCGGGCTGTTGTTGAGGTAGCGCACCAGCTCGGCAGGCGGGCTTTGCAAATCGCCGGTGACTTCCAGAACGGGATTCTCCGTGTCCAGCACAGGTATGACCGCTTTTGCGCGGGTGATTTTATTGCCGAATAAATGGCCTTCCTTGGCGTTCAATTCCATGCGGTTGCCGCGAAACAGCATGGCCAGTTTCACGCCTTCGAGTTGCGGCCAGCCATCAGCGTAGTGCAGTACGCCATCGGAAATGTCCGCGCTGATTTCGAACAGGCCTTTCTTGTTGTCGTCCCAAGGGAATTCATCCAGGTTGCCCTTGACCGTGACGGAAACGTTTTCACCTCGGCCGCCGAGGATGGAGGTGTCGAGCCAGTTCAATGTGTCGGGACTGAGGATCATCGGGTAATAGAACTGGGCAAAGCGCCCGTCGGCGCGATTGAATTTACCCTTCAGGTCGAGGTTTCCTCTGCCTTTGCCGGTGTATTGGTAGTCCGCTTCCAGGGTGCCGCTGAGGTGCGGGCTGCTGATGGCCAGATTGGAAACCTTGACGTCCAGCTTGCCATTTTCGCGCGTCCAGTTTGCCCGGCCGCTCAGATTGTCCATCGGGATCGGCCAGCGCAGGATGTCCTTGGCTTCGACTTGCGCGTCGCTTGCAGCGAAAGTCAGCGTTCCGCCGTCCTCGCTGGCATTCACGGTGCCGCTCAATCCGGTAAACCCCGGAATACCTTGGTACGGCTGCATGCTGAGTTGGCTGAAGCGGCTGCGCAAGCCGTATGTTTCGATGCTGGAAGCGGTGCCGCCCCAATCGAGTTCGAAGTCCTCCAGCAAACCGGATGGCGCGGCTTCCGCGAGCGCTTTCGTCACTTCTTCGCCGACGGACACCTGATTTGCGAACGCCGAAAGTTGTTCCAGGCTGATCTCGTCGAGCCGTATGCTGCCTTCCGCCAGTTGCTTGCCATTTTGCTGGCGGTTGCGGACGCGAACGTTGCCGTTCTGCATGTCCAGGCCATCGGAGGCCAGCTTGATGCGTTCGGCACGCATTTCCTGTCCATCGGCCATGCGTGTCCACGATAGCCGGCCGGACAGCGACTTCAGTGCAATATCGGGTGACTTGGGCCCCAGAGGCGTGACGACGTTGGCCAATACGACATCCGCCACGACCTTGTCTGCTTTTCCCTTGGCGAAATCCAGCCAGACCTGCGTCGCTCCGGATCCTTGCTTGAGGCCGACCGGAAAATCGATCCACGTGCGCCAGGCGGCGATATCGGTGCCTTCCAGGCGGGCGTAGACTGTGCCGCGCCATTCATCCGGCCGGCCGACGTCGCGCCCGAGCACGCTACCGCGAATATCGACAGGCTGCGACGAGCCGGCGGATGGCTGGGCACGCAAACCGAAACGATGGCGTCCGTAAAAGCTTTCCCATGCGGGGCTCTGGATTTGCAGCGTGAGCTTTTCCAGCGATAACGGTGGAGCTTTGCGCAGGCCGTCTTCCCAGACTACCGAGGCATTGATCACGTCGATTCTGGATTGGCGCAACAGCCAATTGGGGAATGTCGGTCGGCTCGGTCCGCCCATTGGCATGCCGGCAACGTAAATCGTGCCATCGGCTTCACGACGAATCGTGAGCTTGGGCTGGTATATCGTCAGGCTGGCGAGGCGCGGTTCGATCAGCGGCATACTTAGCCACGACAAGCTGGTTTCGATATGGTCGAGCGACAGTGCCGCACGGTTCTGCGCATCGTGCACTACCACCTGCCGCAGATCGAGGTGGGGCTGCATGCCGTCCCAGCTGGCGCTGATGCTGCCGATGGTCACTTTCTGTCCGATTGCCCGGCTGACTTCCTGCGCGAAGTCGTCCTTGTAGTTGTGGACGTTGGGCAGCACGAACCAGCGCATCCCCAGCACCACTACCGCGACGATGATGATGCCTGCCCACAGCAGGTAAGTCGTCGTGCTGTAGAGCCAGACCAGCGATTTTTTAATCATGCTTTATGTGTGCCGGTATTTAGAGTATTTGTCATGTCCGGTCAGACAGGTCCGAATTTGCAGGGTTCATGCTTCTCCGGAAATCGTGGCTCACGATATCGCCTGTTTCAATTGTTCGAGGATGGCAGGATTGTCCAGCGTGGAAATATCAGAAGTGATTTCCTCGCCCTTGGCCAGCGAGCGCAGCAGACGGCGCATGATCTTGCCGGAGCGTGTTTTCGGCAGGTTCTCGCCGAAGCGGATTTCGTCCGGCTTCGCAATCGGGCCGATTTCCTTGCCTACCCAGTCGCGCAACTGGGCCACGATCTTTTTCGCATCCTCGCCTTCCGGTCGCGCGCCTTTCAGCACCACATAAGCCACGATGGACTCGCCCTTGATGTCGTGCGGCTTGCCAACGACAGCGGCTTCCGCGACCAGCGGATTGGCGACCAGTGCCGATTCGATTTCCATCGTGCCCAGGCGATGGCCGGATACATTCAAAACGTCATCGATGCGGCCCATGATCCAGAAATAACCGTCGGCGTCCTTGTGCGCGGAATCGCCGGCCAGATAGTAGCCGGGGAGCGTGTTCGGGTAGTAGCCGCGCTGGAAGCGGTCGGGGTCGCCCCAGATGGTGCGTATCATCGACGGCCACGGTTTTTTGACGACCAGCAGACCGCCTTCCGTGCCTTCCACCGGCGAGCCGTCCTCATGCACGATGTCGGCCATGATGCCGGGCAGCGGTAGTGTGCAAGAGCCGGGCTTGGTGGGGATCGCGCCCGGCAGCGGGGCGATCATGTGCGCGCCGGTCTCGGTTTGCCACCAGGTGTCGGCAATCGGGCAGCGCTTCTGGCCGACCACTTCGTGATACCACATCCACGCTTCGGGGTTGATCGGTTCGCCTACGGTGCCGAGCAGGCGCAGGCTGGAGAGATCGTATTTGTTGGGCAGGTCGCCGCCGAGCTTGATCAGCGAGCGGATTGCGGTCGGCGCGGTGTAGAACACGCTGACCTTGTGTTTCTCGATCATCTGCCAGAAACGGCCTGCATTCGGGTAGGTCGGCACGCCCTCGAACACAACTTCGGTCGCACCCAGTGCCAGCGGGCCGTAGGCGACGTAGCTGTGACCGGTGATCCAGCCCACGTCGGCGGTGCACCAGAAAACGTCGCTGTCCTTGTAGTCGAACACCCATTTGATGCTGGTGATTGCACCCAGCAGGTAGCCGGCGGTG
>DATHWE010000081.1:0-13329 GCA_035460905.1 Methylophilaceae bacterium
TGCGGCTACGCAAGTCCCGGCAGGCACACGACCTTTCCGCCGAATATGTCGCAGAAATCGTCCGGCAAATGATGTTTGCACGTTACAAAGACGATATTTACAAGAGTGGGCTAAAGGTCTATACCACAATCCGCAAAACAGCCCAGGAAGCGGCTAACGAAGCCGTATTGCAGGGGATTCTCGATTACGACAGGCGCCATAATTATCGTGGACCGGAAGGCTCGATAGAGCTGGACGCAGCCGTAACAGCATCGATAGAAGCGTTTCTGGATGATGCCATGAGTGACATCGACGAATTCCATACCTTGGTGCCGGCCGTGGTTCTTGAGGCTAGCCCCAAGTTAATCAAGGCTTACCGCAAGAATGGCGGGATGATCGAAATCAGCGGAAAAGACCTGCAACTGGTACAAAAATCGTTGAGCGAGAAAGCACCAGCCAAGCAAAAATTGCGTCGCGGCTCACTTATCCGGGTTAGAGAGATCAAGGATAAATGGCAAATTGCCCAGCTCCCTCAAGTGGAGGCGGCCCTGATCGGCATGAATCCGGAAAATGGAGCGGTGCATGCGCTGGTCGGAGGATTCGATTTCAACCGCAACAAATTCAATCATGTCACGCAAGCCTGGCGCCAGCCGGGGTCCAGCTTCAAGCCTTTCATTTATTCTGCAGCGCTGGAAAAAGGCTTCACGCCTGCCAGCATGATAGAAGATGAACCTCTGATGCTCTCCGCTGCCGAAACGGGAAGCGGACAGGCGTGGGAACCCCATAACTTCGATAATGAATATGAAGGGCCCATGCGCATGCGCACGGCCCTGACCAAGTCGAAAAACATGGTTTCCATTCGCATTCTACAAACGATAAGTGTCGGTTATGCCAGAGACTACATCACACGATTCGGCTTCGCGGCCAAGGATCATCCGCCATACCCAGCCATGGCATTGGGTGCAGGTGCAGTAACGCCTTGGCAAATGGCCAATGCCTACTCTGTATTCGCAAATGGCGGATACAGAGTAACACCGCACCTGATTATCAAGATTGTCGATGCCAACGGCAATATCATCGAACAGGCAAAACCGGTAATTGCAGGCAACAATGCTCCACGCGTTATCGACCCGCGCAATGCCTTTATCATGACTTCGATGATGCAGGATGTGGCTCGCATCGGAACAGCAGCAAAAGCCAGAGAACTGGGCCGTTACGATCTGGCAGGCAAAACCGGCACGACCAATAATCATGTGGATGGCTGGTTCGCAGGCTACAACCCGAAGCAAGTCGCGATCGCCTGGATAGGATTCGACCAACCCAAGTCGTTAGGAGGTCAGGAAACCGGCGGACGGGCAGCGCTACCAATGTGGATCAGCTATATGGCCAAAGTCCTGCGTGGATCGCCCGACATGCCTTATCAGATCCCTGACGGTATCGTTTCAATCAAGATCAATCCAGCAACAGGTGAGCAGACCGGTGAGAATGAAAGCGGCCTGTATGAATATTTCTATCGTGAATTCCCTCCGCCAATTGCCGAGGCCGTCGAGTCGCCTGATGGTTTCTGGGATCAGATCCAGAAACAATTGCAGATCGATGAGCTTTATTAGTCAATGAAGGAATCCGGCTCAAAAAATCTGCGCCGACTGATTGCCCAGCACGCAGCGCGCATGATGGCGGAGGAGGGCCTGGCCGACTACTCCAGAGCCAAGCGCAAGGCCGCGAAACAGCTAGGGTGCGATGACGACCACAGCCTGCCCAGCAATGCAGAGGTCGAACAGGAACTTCGCTTGCATCACGAACTCTTCCATAGCACGGCGCAACCCCGACTGCTTCATCAACTTCGCACCGAAGCATTGGAAGTCATGCGAATGCTTGAGCGTTTCAACCCGCATTTATCCGGCGCAGTACTGGATGGTACCGCCGGACGATATGCCGATACTGAAATCCATCTATTCGCAGACAGCCTCAAGGATGTCGAGCTGTTTCTGCTCAACAAAGGCATCCCCTATCAGGTGGACGAAAAGCCCTATCGTTTAGCAGGTGACAAACATCGCCTGCCGGTGTTTGTGCTGGAAGGAATGCAAGGCTCCATCCGTCTGATTATTTTTGAAACCGACGACCTGCGCACGCTGCCCAAGGGGGCATCGCATGGGAATGCTTCGATTCGGGCAGGAGCCGCCTCCGTCGCCGCATTGTTACAACAAGACTGACTGAAAAATGGCCGAAACCGAATCGACACTCAGTGTGGAATTAACCGCAAGCACGGACGACTCCCGCTTCCTCGTTACCAACCGTCTTGAGATCATCCGAGTATTGCGCGGCCTGGCGCAACGCAATGAAATGGTAAGCGCGTTTTTCAATGCCGGCAATGATCTTCTACTGACCTCGGTACTGGAAGTCTACCCCGAGAAGAATGCCCTCATCCTCGATTGCGGTGCGAACGAAGCGCTCAACCAGCGCATCCTCAATGCCGAAAAAATCATTTTCGTGACGGCGCTCGACAGAGTCAAAGTTCAGTTTATCTGTCATCGGATGGAATCGACCACATTCGAAGGCAAGCCCGCGTTCGTCATTCCATTGCCCGAGCAAGTGTTGCAACTGCAACGGCGCGAATATTATCGATTGACGACGCCCATCCTCAATCCGCTCAAGTGCTCAGTACCGCTGGAACAAGGGCTGGTTAAGGAATTCCCGATTGTAGATATTAGTGCGGGTGGGATCGGCATGATCATCGGCAACACATCTGACATGCAATTGGCAGTGGGTTCGGCTTACCCAGGCTGTCGCATCGAGCTGCCGGGGGTTGGCGTGCTTGAGCTGACATTAAGCATCCAGAGCCTGTTTGAGGTGATGCTCAAGAACGGCACCAAGTCGTACCGCTCGGGCTGCCAGTTCATCAATCTTCATCCGTCAATGCAAACCTTGATTCAGCGTTACATCATCAAACTGGAACGGGACCGCATCAACAATTCAGCGCGATAGATTTACTTCTTCAACCACTTCGCAGCTTCGAGTGCGTAGTAAGTCAGAACTCCATCCGCGCCGGCTCGCTTGAAGCACAGCAACGCTTCAAGAACGCATGCCTGCTCATCCAGCCAGCCATTTTGGGCGGCCGCCTTGAGCATCGCGTACTCGCCGCTGACATGATAAGCAAAGGTCGGTACGCCGAACTCTTCTTTTACCCGACGGACGATGTCGAGGTATGGCATACCAGGTTTCACCATCACCATATCGGCACCTTCTTCCAGATCCAGTGCCACTTCCTTCAAAGCTTCGTCGGAGTTAGCGGGGTCCATCTGATAGGTATTTTTGTTGCCTTTGCCAAGATTGGCAGCCGAGCCGACTGCGTCTCTGAATGGGCCGTAGAAGCTGGAAGCATACTTTGCGGAGTAAGCAAGAATTCGCGTATGGATATGCCCATCGAATTCCAGCGCCTGGCGTATCGCGCCGATGCGGCCGTCCATCATGTCCGAGGGCGCCACAATGTCGGCGCCGGCTTCGGCATGACATAGCGCCTGCCGCACCAGCACCGCCACCGTTTCGTCGTTCATCACATAGCCGCTATCGTCGATCAGGCCGTCCTGCCCATGACTGGTGTACGGATCAAGCGCGACGTCGGTAATGATTCCGAGCTCAGGAAAAGCATTTTTCAATGCTTTGATCGCACGCGGCACCAAGCCATTCGGATTGTAGGCCTCTTGCGCGTCCAGCGATTTCAGCGACTGATCCACGACCGGAAACAGTGCCAGCGCCGGAATGCCGTATTTAATGCATTCCTCCGCAGTTTTGAGCAGCACATCGATGCTTTGCCTTTGCACGCCGGGCATGGAGCTGACCGGTTCGATACGGCCCTCGCCATCCAGAACGAATACCGGATAGATAAGGTCGTTCGCGGTCAGGACATTCTCGCGCATCAGCCGGCGGGAAAACTCGTCGCGACGCATACGGCGTGGCCGGGTAGTTGGAAATCGTCCAAATGCTGATGTCATCTTGCTTCCTTTATCCGAAAACTCTGGCCAATTCGACACCGGGGTCTGGCTGCCGCATGAAAGCCTCGCCCACCAGGAACGTATCGACGTGATGGCGGCGCATAAGCGCCACATCTTCCGGAGTGAAAATCCCGCTTTCAGTGACCACGATGCGATCTTGAGGAATGCGCGACAGCAGACCCAAGGTCGTATCCAGCGTAACGTCGAAGGTGCGCAGGTTGCGGTTATTTATCCCGACCAATGGCGTTTCCAGTTGCAATGCCAGATCGAGTTCGTCGCCGTCATGCACCTCTACCAGCACGGCCATGCCGAGGTCGTGCGCAATCGTTTCGAGTTCGCGCATGCGCGGCAGGCTCAACGCAGCGGCAATCAGCAGGATACAGTCGGCACCCATCGCGCGCGCCTCATAGACTTGGTAAGGATCGATCATGAAATCCTTGCGCAGCACGGGAATATCGCAAGCGGCACGCGCCTGTTTCAGATATTCGGGACTACCCTGGAAATAAAGTTCGTCGGTCAGGACCGAAAGGCAGGCGGCTCCATGCACGGCATAAGTCGCGGCAATCTCGGCTGGACGGAAATCTTCGCGGATAACACCCTTGGATGGGCTCGCCTTTTTGATTTCGGCAATGACGGCAGGCTGGTTCGCGGCAATCTTCGTCCGGATTGCACCAACGAAATCGCGGGGCTTGCCTGCCTCCTGCGCCTCGTTGCGCAGGAGTATTAGCGGCTTGTATGCCATGGCCTCGGCGACTTCGGCGTGTTTGGTATTGAGAATTTTTTTCAGGATATCGGACATGGGTTACCGTTTTGGCTACTTTTGCGCAACCAGTTGATCGAGTTTGGTTTTGGCAAGCTGGCCATCGATGACGCGTATGGCAGCGTCGATACCCTCCTGGATATTACTCACCAGGCCAGCCACATAAATTGCGGCACCCGCATTGAGCAGCACAATGTCGCGCGCCGGGCCGGCTTGCCCTGCCAGCACGGAAAGTATCATTGCTTTCGATTCCTCGGCATTCTGCACCCGGATGCTCTCGGCATTGTGCAACTGCATGCCGAACTGCTGCGGATTAAGCACGTACTCGCTTACCTGCCCATCCTTCAACTCGGCAACATAGGTATCGCCTGAAAAGGAAATTTCATCCATGCCATCCGCACCGTGCACTACCAGCACATGCTCGCTGCCCAGGCGATGCAACACCCGCGCCAGCTTGGCGGTCAGGCCGCGATCAAACACGCCCATCACCTGCCGCTTCGCGCCAGCGGGGTTGGTCAACGGACCAAGCAAGTTGAACAGCGTACGCACACCTAATTCGCGGCGTACCGGCGCTGCATGCTTCATTGCGCTATGGTGATTGGGAGCAAACATGAAACCGATGCCGATTTCATCCACGCATTGCGCCACCTGCTCCGGCGTCATATTGACGTTGACGCCCAGTTCTTCCAGCACATCTGCACTGCCGCACGTGGAAGAAACCGAACGGCCGCCGTGTTTGGCAACCCTCGCTCCCGCCGCTGCCGCAACAAATGCGCTCACGGTAGATACGTTAAATGTCTGAATGCCGTCACCGCCGGTGCCGCAGGTGTCGATCAGGTGTGCTTTCGCCGTGACGTTCACCTTGGTCGATAGCTCGCGCATCACTTCGGCCGCCGCGGCGATTTCATCCACCGTTTCGCCCTTCATTCGCAAGGCGATGAGAATGCCAGCGATCTGCACCGGAGTCAGCGCACCGGACATGATCTGCCGCATGATCTCCAGCATCTGTCCATGCGTCAGATCGCTGCGTTCCAGCAGCAGATGCAAGGCGTCTTTGGCCGCGAGCATCAGTAAGCCTTCAGGAAGTTGTTCAGCAGGTCGTGGCCGTGTTCGGTCAGGATGGATTCCGGGTGGAATTGCACGCCTTCGATCGCCAGTGTCTTGTGGCGCACGCCCATGATTTCACCGTCTTCCGTCCATGCGGTAATCTCCAGACAGTCAGGGCAAGTCTCGCGCTCGATCACTAGCGAATGATAACGTGTGGCAGTGAATGGATTCGGCAAGCCCTTGAACACACCAACGTCGTTGTGGAACACAGGAGAAGTCTTGCCATGCATCAGCTGTTTGGCATGAATAATATTGCCGCCAAAAGCCTGGCCGATACTCTGGTGGCCCAGGCACACGCCCAGAATGGGAATCTTGCCGGCGAATTCGTGAATCAACGGCACCGAAATGCCCGCTTCGTTCGGTGTACAAGGGCCGGGCGAGATCACGATATGCCGCGGATTGAGTTCGGCAACTTCCGCAACAGTAATCTCATCGTTGCGGAACACGCGTACGTCCTGCCCCAGCTCGCCCAGATACTGCACCAGGTTGTAGGTGAAAGAATCGTAATTGTCCAGCATCAGCAGCATGATCTGTCCTTAAAGGCCTCGCCGGGAGAACGTTAGCGTGGCATTGGTGCCGCCGAAGCCGAAGCTATTGGACAGCGCCGTCTGGATATTGGCGTTATCGATGCGTTGCCGCACGATATTCAGGCCTTCGGCGGCCGGATCCAGCGTTTCGATGTTGGCCGAAGCGGCGATGAAGTTGTTTTCCATCATCAGCAGCGTGTAAATGGCTTCATTGACGCCGGCCGCTCCCAAGGCATGGCCGGAGAGTGACTTGGTGGAGGCAATGGCGGGACCCCCTTCGCCAAACACCTCGCGGATCGCTTCCAGTTCCTTGACGTCGCCGACAGGAGTGCTGGTGCCGTGGGTATTGATGTAGTCAATCGGACCTTCGACACCTTCCAGCGCCAACTTCATGCAGCGTACTGCACCTTCGCCGCTTGGTGCGACCATGTCGTAGCCGTCCGAAGTCGCGCCGTAGCCGACCACTTCTGCATAAATCTTCGCACCACGCGCCTTGGCGTGCTCGTACTCTTCCAGCACCAGGATGCCGCCACCGCCCGAGATTACGAAGCCGTCGCGGTTCGCGTCATACGTGCGTGAAGCCTTGTCCGGCGTGTCGTTGTATTTGCTGGACAGCGCACCCATCGCGTCGAACATGAAGGACAGCGACCAGTGTTCCTCCTCGCCACCGCCGGCGAACACGATGTCCTGCTTACCCAGCTGGATCTGCTCCACGCCAGCGCCAATGCAGTGCGAGCTGGTAGCGCAGGCGGAGCTAATGGCGTAGTTGATGCCCTTGATCTTGGCGCCGGTAGCGAGGCAGGCGGAAATGCCGCTGGCCATGGACTTGGTCACCATGTAGGGGCCGACGCGGCGTACACCCTTCTCGCGCAGCGTGTCCACGCCTTCCACGATGCTCTCGTGCGAGGCGCCGCCCTGGCCGACAATCAGGCCGGTGCGCAGGCTGGATACCAGCTCCTCCGGCAACACAGCATCGGCGATGGCTTCTTGCATCGCGATCCAGGCATAGGCATGACCGTTAGCCATAAAGCGCATCAGCTTGCGGTCGATAAGTTCCTGCACATTGAGTTTGACCGACCCAGCCACCTGTGAGCGCAGCCCCTGCTCAGCATATTCCGGCTGATAAGTAATGCCCGAGCGACCTTCGCGCAGGCTGTCCAAAACTTCCGATTTATTGTTGCCCAGGCTGGAAACGATACCCATCCCGGTCACGACGACGCGACGCATGATCGTGCCTCCTAGAAATTGTCCGTACGGGTGAACAAGCCGACTCGCAAGTCGTTGGCGACGTAAATTTCGCGGCCGTCGACTTCCATACGGGCATCGGCGATGCCCATCACCAGTTTGCGCATGATGAGGCGCTTGATATCGATGCGATAGGTGACCAGTTTGCCGGTTGGCAACACCTGACCACTGAATTTGACTTCGCCGGAACCGAGCGCACGACCGCGGCCAAGTCCGCCCTTCCAGCCGAGGTAGAAACCAACCAGTTGCCACATCGCATCCAGACCGAGACAACCCGGCATCACCGGATCGCCCTCAAAATGGCAACCGAAAAACCACAGGTCCGGTCGCACATCCAGTTCGGCAACGATCTGGCCGTTGCCATGCACACCACCATCTTCGGTTATCGAAACGATGCGATCGAACATCAGCATCGGCGGCAACGGCAATTGCGCATTGCCCGGTCCGAACATCTCACCGCGCCCGCAGGCCAGTAACTCCTCAAAGGTATAGCTGTTTTTGTTTTGCATCGAATGACTTTAGTAATTGAATTTAACTGCTATTTTCGCCGGAAACGACTGCCGGCGAAAGCCCCGTATGACAAATGGGTAAAACGATCAGTCGCCGCCGTTATCCAGACCGGCCAGCACCAACTCCGCCGCACGCAATACTGCACGCGCCTTGTTCTGGGTTTCCATCCATTCGCTTTGCGGTACGGAGTCCGCCACGATGCCTGCTCCGGCCTGCACGTGAAGCTTCTGATCCTTGATGACGGCGGTACGGATGGCAATGGCCAGATCCATATCGCCATTGAATCCGAGATAGCCGACCGCACCCGCATAAATGCCGCGCTTGGAAGGTTCGAGCTCGTCGATGATTTCCATCGCCCGCACCTTGGGCGCACCGGAAACCGTGCCAGCCGGGAAGGTGGCCTTGAGGACGTCTATGGCATCCATGCCCGGCTGGAGTTCCCCTTCGACGTTGGAGACGATATGCATCACATGCGAATAGCGCTCGATCATCATATTGTCCGTGACGCGCACCGAGCCGGTGACGGCAACACGGCCGACATCGTTGCGGCCCAAATCCATCAGCTGAACATGCTCAGCTCGTTCCTTGGGATCGGCCAGCAGCTCTTCGGCCAATGCCAGATCTTCCTCGCGCGACTTGCCACGTGGACGCGTGCCGGCAATAGGGCGTGCGGTCACGGTGCCGTCTTCCAGACGCACCAGGATTTCCGGCGAAGAGCCGACCACGTAGTGATCACCCATGTCGTAATAGAACATGTAGGGCGAGGGATTCAGGCTGCGCAACGCGCGATACAACGATAGCGGCGGAGCGGGAAAGTCTTGCGACATCCGTTGCGACAGCACGACCTGCATGATGTCGCCATCGAAAATGTAGCGTTTGGCTTTTTCCACTGCGGCCTTGAATCCTTCCTCACCAAATTCAGAAGATGCCACCGCTGCCGGCATGGCAGGGGCCTTGGGGATTTGCGCCGGCTGGCGCAGGCTGCGCACCAGCTCGCTCAGGCGCTCCTGCGCCCTGGCATACGCGTTAGGCTGTGCCGGGTCGGCATAAACGATGAAGCTCAGCTTAGCACTGAGGTTGTCGATGACTGCCAGCTCTTCTGTGAGCAGCAGCAGCACATCGGGCGTACCAAGCACGTCTTTCTTCTTGGTTACCGCGAGGCGGCGTTCAATATAGCGGACGGTGTCATACCCGAAATAGCCGGCCAAGCCGCCTGTGAAGCGAGGCAAACCGCTCAGTGGGGCCGGATTGAAACGCGCCTGAAATGCTTTGACGAAATCCAGCGGATTCACATCCTCAGCAGTTTCGACCACGGAGTCATTGGTTTCGACACGCACGCTGCGCTCATTCGCAATAATGCGCGTCTTGGCGGGCAGACCAATAAATGAATAACGGCCAAAGCGCTCGCCGCCCTGTACCGATTCCAGCAGGTAGGAATACGGCCGATTCGCGAGTTTGAGATAGAGCGAAAGCGGCGTATCGAGGTCGGCGTAGGTTTCGGCGATCAGCGGAATACGGTTGTAGCCCTGGCGGGCGAGTTCATTGAATTCCTGTTCGGACAATGTGTGCAGCATGTGCTTCTCCAAATCTTGAGCTTGAGGTCAGCGGCGGTTGACGGCACCGCCCGGCGAGAGGGACTTCAACGCCACCATCGCCAGCTTGTGCTCAAAATTCGGGAGTTCATCGCTATGCCTTGCGGATCAGGGTACTGGCTTCGAGCAAACCGCTCACGACTGCGTCCAGATCCATGACATTTATGTCCTGGCCGTGGTTGTAGCCGTAGGGCACGCAGAACACGTGGCAGCCGGCAGCGCGCGCAGCCTGGGTGTCATTGCCGGAATCGCCGATCAGCAGCATCTCGCTCGGTTGAATGCCCCATTGCTCGCAGGCATGCAGCAACTGCATGGGATCCGGCTTCATCTTGGGCAGCGTGTCGCCACTCAGGATAATCTCGAAATAATCGTAGAGACCGGTGTCCTTCAGCAAGGGCTCGGTGTATTTGGCAATCTTGTTGGTGATGCACCCCATGTGATAGCCGGCCTTCTTGAAGGCTTCCAGCCCTTCGACCACGTCCGGGAACGGATGGCTATAGAGGCTGTAAACCTCACCGTAGTGGCGGTCGTAAATCTTGCGGGCACGCTCGTACAGTTCGGGAGCGGGCTCGCCGTGCATTGTGCCCGTCAGTACGCGCTTGATGAGTTGCGCGACACCGTTACCGATGTAGCCTTTGACCGTTTCTTCCGCGACCGGAGACATGCCGAGCTCGGCCATCATGCGGTTGGAAGCTTCCGCCAGATCGGGAGCGGTGTGCAGCAGAGTGCCATCAAGGTCGATCACGACCGCCTTGATCGGCAATGGGAAAACAAGTTCGGTTTTGCTCACTAGTGTTTACCTTTGTCTTCTTGCTTGGGTGCTTCCTCAGCCTTAGCTGCGTCTTCTTTCGTTTCTGCAGCAGGAGGCGTGGCAGCAGCGGCATCCGCACCTTCGGCTGGAACGGCTTCGCCCTCAGCTGAAGATTTGGACGACATGCCGCTCATCGTAGGGTCCAGCTTGCCCGCCTTGATATCCTCGTCGGCCGATTTCCAGCCATCGAGGATGGAAGAGGGACTTTGCGCTTCGTTTTCCTTCATACAGGCTTCCGGCTCCTTGTGGGAGACACGGCAGGCGAAGCCAATAGCTTCGGCATCCAGGATTTTCTGGTCCGCGGCGCCGGTCAATTTATCGCAACCGGCGAGCGCCAACAGCACGAATAGAACCGAAGCGCGGCTCATGATTTAAACCTTGGCCAACTCGGCGCGCAGTGCGGCGACGATGGTGTCGTAGCGGTGCGGGTCGGTGTCCTTGGGTGCGCCAAACAGTGCAGAACCTGCCACGAAAGTATCAGCGCCGGCTCGGGCGATTTCAGCAATGTTGGCGGTATTCACGCCGCCGTCGATTTCCAGCCAGATCTCACGGCCGGTTTTCTCGGTGTACGCGTCGATCTTGGCCCGGGCAAGCTTGAGCTTCTCGAGCGCCTGCGAAATAAACTTCTGGCCGCCGAAACCGGGGTTCACCGACATCAGCAGCACCATGTCGATCTTGTCCATCACATGATCGAGGTAATCCAGCGGCGTCGCCGGATTGAACACCAGACCGGCCTTGCAGCCATTGTCCTTGATCAGCGCAAGCGAACGGTCGATATGCTCGGAGCCTTCCGGGTGGAAAGTAATGATGTTGGCGCCGGCCTTGGCGAAGTCGGGGATGATGCGGTCGACAGGCTTCACCATCAGGTGCACGTCGATGATGGCATCGGTCAACGGACGGATCGCCTGGCACACCAGCGGGCCGATGGTCAGGTTGGGTACGTAATGGTTGTCCATCACGTCGAAATGAATGATATCGGCGCCGGAGGCGATGACGTCGGTAATTTCCTGGCCCAGCTTAGCGAAGTCCGCGGAAAGAATACTCGGGGCGATACGGAATTGTTTGCTCATGATCCCTCCATGATAAATCGGCAAAAGCGCCATTTTAACCGTAATCGAAAGGCAAGAAACCCCCTAATTCCTCAGGAAAATCAAAAATGACGCCGCTATCCGGCAAAATGGGGGCGTAGCCTTTCACTAAATTCGCCCTGAATGCATCGGTTTTTGATTTATAAAGAGATTAACGTCTGAAATTGTTGCTTAAGCCCATCCGATAACGGAAAATTGCGCCATGCATCTGTTTGCCCTAGGCGTAAACCACACCACCGCCCCCGTTTCCATCCGCGAGCACGTCGCTTTCCACAGCGAAAGCTTGAGCCTTGCGCTGCGCGATCTCACCGCGCATCGGCCGGTGAAGGAAGCCGCCATTCTCTCCACCTGCAACCGCACCGAACTGTACTGCAACACGGACGACCCGCAGGCGGCGCTGGACTGGCTGGCGGAATACCATCGCCTGCAACCGTCTTCGATTCAGCCTTATACCTATACGTTGAACAGCCATGACGCCGTCAAGCACGCCTTCCGCGTAGCCGCCGGCCTGGATTCGATGGTGCTCGGCGAACCGCAAATCCTCGGACAGATGAAGCAGGCGGTGAAGATCGCCGAAAACGCCGGTACCTTGGGAACGCTGCTGCACAAGCTGTTCCAGAAGACTTTTGCCGTCGCCAAGGAAGTCCGCACCAACACCGACATCGGCGCCAGCTCGGTGTCGATGGCTGCCGCCTCCGTCAAGCTGGCGCAACGCATTTTCGGCGACCTCAAACCGCTCAAGGTGCTGTTCATCGGCGCCGGCGAGATGATCGAGCTGTGCGCCGAACATTTCGCCACGCAACAGCCCGCTTCGATTACGGTTGCCAACCGGACGCTGGAGCGCGGTTTATTGCTCGCGCAGCGCTTCAATGGCCAAGCCATCCTGCTCGCCGATCTGCCGGACCATCTCGCTGATTACGATATCGTCATCACCAGCACGGCCAGCCAGCTGCCCATCGTCGGCCTCGGCATGGTGGAACGCGCGGTCAAGCTGCGCAAGCACCGCCCGATGTTCATGGTCGACCTTGCCGTGCCGCGCGACGTGGAGGCGGAAGTTGCCGATCTGGACGACGTCTTTCTGTACAGCGTGGACGATCTCGCGCAGATCGTGCAGGAAGGTCTGGGCAATCGCCAGCAAGCCGCGGCGGAAGCCGAAACCATCATCGACGTGCGCGTCGACAACTTCATGCACTGGCTGGAAACGCGCGAGGCCGTGCCCACGATCCGCGCTTTGCGTGACCATGCCGACCGCGTGCGTCGCCATGAAGTCGAAAAGGCGCTCAAGCAAATTGCGCGCGGCGAAGACCCGCAGCGCGTGCTGGAAACCCTCAGCAACACGCTTACCAACAAATTCCTGCATGCGCCCAGCCATGCCCTCAACACCGTCACCGGCGCGGATCGCGAAGCGCTCGAAGCGCTGATCCGCCAGCTTTACCAGACCCTATGAAACCCACCATACAGAAAAAACTCGCCCACCTGAGCGAGCGCCTGGAAGAACTCAACCTGCTGCTGTCGAGCGAAAGCGCGACGGCAGACATGGAAAACTACCGCAAACTCTCCCGCGAACACGCCGAGCTCGGCCCCATCGTGGAGCAATATCACGCCTACAAGCAGATCGAAGCCGACATCGCCGCCGCACAGGAAATGGCCGCCGATCCCGATATGCGCGAGTTTGCGCAGGAAGAAATCGAGGTGGGCAAAGAGAAGCTGGAAGCCAA
>DATHWE010000082.1:0-16782 GCA_035460905.1 Methylophilaceae bacterium
CTGCTGATGCTGTCCGGCCTCGCATTCGCCGCCGAGACCGGCACTGCGCTGAAAAACGACACCTTGCGCAAGGAGCCCTATGCCGACGCAAAGGCGATGGGTACGCTGAAACGCAACGACAAGGTTCAAATCCTCGCCAAGAAAGGCGCCTGGCTGCAGATCAAGGCCGGCAAATCTACCGGTTGGGTGCGCTTGCTGTCGGTTAAACGTGGAGCGACTGGCTCATCGAACGAAGCCGCCGGTGTGCTCGGCCTGGCAAGTGGCCGCAGCGGTACCGGGCAAGTCGTCTCCACCACAGGCGTGCGCGGCCTGAATGAAGAGGAATTGAAAAGCGCCAAATTCAATGAGGAAGAAATGAAGCAACTGGAAGCCAACACCGTCAGCGAAATCGATGGCAAGAAATTTGCCGCCGCTGGCGGCCTCAAGGCACGCAAGCTGGATTATCTACCCCAGCCGCAAGCATCCACAGGGAGCGCGCAATGATCAAACGCACTCTTTTACTGACCGCGCTAATAGCGATAATTTCCCCGGCACAGGCGCTCGATCTGGGCGAGACATTGAAGGATGCGCTGGATCAGAAGAATCAGGAAAAAGCGCCAGAGCAAAGCCAGACCGAAACTGCACCAGCGTCAGGCGAGCCCACCATCAATTTGAGAAAGCCCTCGCGCGCCGAGGAAATCAAGTTGGGCCGCGAAATCGCCGGCAACATTCTCGGCGCCGCACCACTGGTCAAAGATCCTGAATTGCAGAAGTACGTCAACAAGGTCGGACGCTGGGTCGCCTCGCAAGGCGAGCGCTCCTATCTCCCGTGGCATTTCGGCGTCATCGAGTCCGAGGATCTCAATGCCTTTGCCGCTCCGGGGGGCTATGTCCTGATCACCAAGGGTCTGTATCGACAACTGCATAACGAAGCGGAGCTTGCCGGCGTGCTGGGCCATGAGATCGGTCACGTGATCAAGAAACACCAACTCAAGTTGCTGCAAAAACAGCAATTGCTAAGCATGGGTGCGGGACTTCTAAGCGGCAAACTGGGCAAAGAAAATCCCACCGTGCAGAAAGCCATTGGCAGCGGGGCGGAAATCAGCGCCCGCAGTCTGGACAAGGATGCCGAATACGAAGCTGACCGCATTGGGATGGTACTCGCCGGACGTGCCGGCTACGAGCCGTTCGGGCTGCCGGAAGTGCTACAAACCATAGGCCATGCCGGCAAGGATGACGGGCGCGTCGCACTGCTGTTCAAGACTCATCCGCATCCCGACGACCGCCTGGCTAAACTGGGCGACGCTGTCGGCGACCGGCTGGACAAGGTCAATAACGAAAAAACATTGGAGAACCGCTTCTACAAGCTGAAAAACTAGGCTTGTAATACGTCATGGACACTACCCTCCTGCTTTGGGTATTGGCGGTCAGCCTGATCCTTACCGGGCTGGCTGGCATCGTCCTGCCACTGCTCCCCGGCGCGCCGCTGCTGTTCCTGGGACTGGTAGCCGCAGCTTGGGCGGAGGACTTCGCCTATGTCGGTTATGGCACGCTGGGTGTCCTGGCGGCGCTGACCGTACTCATTTACGTAGTTGACTTCTTTGCCGGAATCCTCGGAGCCAAGCACTTCGGTGCCAGCCCTCGAGCAATGATAGGCGCCGCAATCGGCACGGTAATCGGCCTTTTTCTTGGCATCGTCGGCATCATCATCGGGCCCTTTGTCGGGGCCGTAATCGGTGAGTTATCGGTTCGCCGCGAATTGATCGGCGCAGGCATGGCCGGTCTGGGCACCACCATAGGGCTGATCCTCGGCGTTGCAGCAAAAATTGCACTCGGCCTCACCATGATTGGAATATTCGTGCTCGTACGATTTCTCTGATTTAGCTCCAAAAACCACAGTGTTGCTGAAACAAAAAAGCCCGGCAGTGCCGGGCTTTTTTGTTGGATGCAATCAGACCTTGGAGGCCTTCTTGCGCTCGTGTTCCTGCAGATGACGCTTGCGCAAGCGCAGTGACTTCGGCGTAATTTCCACCAACTCGTCGTCGTCGATGAATTCGACCGCATACTCCAGCGACATCAGGATGGGCGGCACCAGGCGCACGGCTTCGTCCGTACCGGAAGCGCGCACGTTGGTCAGCTGCTTGCCCTTGATCGGATTCACCACCAGATCGTTGTCGCGGCTGTGGATGCCGATGATCATGCCTTCGTACAGCTTGTCGCCGGGGCTGACGAACATGCGGCCGCGATCCTGCAGCTTCCACAGCGCATAGGCCACCGCCTCGCCTTGCTCGGCGGAAATCAGCACGCCGTTGCGACGGCTCGGCATATCAGCCTTGAGCGGAGCGTATTCGTCGAAAATGTGCGCCATCAGGCCGGTGCCGCGGGTCATGGTCAGGAATTCGCTCTGGAAACCGATCAGGCCGCGCGCCGGAATGCGATATTCCAGGCGGGTACGACCGTTGCCGTCGGAGGCCATGTTCTGAAGTTCACCACGACGGCGTCCCAGCTCTTCCATCACCGCGCCCTGGCATTCGTCTTCCAGATCGACGGTCAGGATTTCATACGGCTCGCACTTCTGGCCGTCGATTTCCTTGAACACTACGCGCGGCTTGCCGACTGCAATTTCATAGCCTTCGCGACGCATGTTTTCCAGCAGGATGGTCAAATGCAGTTCGCCGCGGCCGGAGACACGGAACACATCGGCGTCGGCCGTCTCTTCGACCTTCAGCGCAACGTTGACCAGCAGTTCGCGCGTCAGACGATCGCGAATCTGGCGGCTGGTGACGAACTTGCCTTCCGTCCCGGCCAGCGGTGAAGAGTTGACCATAAAGTCCATGGTCAGCGTCGGTTCGTCCACTGCCGTGAGCGGCAGGCCGACCGGGTTTTCGCGATCGGCAATGGTCACGCCAATGCCGATGTCATCCAGTCCGGAAATGATGATGATGTCGCCCGCTTCAGCCTCTTCCACCGGCACGCGCTCCAGACCCTGGAAGCCCAGCACCTGGTTGATGCGGCCGGAAGCCAATTGTTCTTCGCCTTTCATCACGGCGACTTGCTGGCCGGGCTTGATGCGGCCGTTCAGCACGCGTCCGACGCCGAGGCGACCGGTATAGCTGGAATAATCGAGCGCGGAAATCTGGAATTGCAGCGGCGCATTCGGATCGCCTTGGGGCGGTTCGACATGCTTGAGGACGGTTTCGAACAGCGGACGCATGGTATCGGAAGGAACCTTCATGTCCAGCGTAGCGAAGCCGTTCAGCGCGGAGGCATACACCACCGGGAAATCAAGCTGCTCATCGGTCGCACCGAGGTTGGCAAACAAGTCGAAAGTCTGGTTGATCACCCAGTCGGTACGCGCACCCGGACGGTCCACCTTGTTGATCACGACGATCGGCTTCAGACCCAGCGCCAGCGCCTTCTTGGTCACGAAACGGGTCTGCGGCATCGGGCCTTCAACTGCGTCCACCAGCAGCACCACGCCGTCCACCATACCCAGTACGCGCTCCACTTCGCCACCGAAGTCGGCGTGTCCCGGCGTGTCGACGATATTAATATGAGTACCTTCGAAATTGACCGCGGTATTCTTGGCCAGAATAGTGATGCCACGCTCCTTTTCAAGATCATTGGAATCCATCACCCGCTCGGTGACCTGTTGGTGGGCAGCAAAGGTACCTGCTTGCTGCAACAGCTTGTCCACCATGGTGGTTTTGCCGTGGTCAACGTGGGCGATGATGGCGATGTTTCTGAGGGCGCGTGACATGTAATTGAACCGTATTGGAAAAACCCAGCATTCTAGCACATTGGCTTGATCTAATTACCATGCACCAAATGATGAAACTTCATCCGCATGTTTGGCGGAAGACCCGCAGCGACGCAAAATACTGATTGACAAGATGATTTATACACCTATAATGCGCGCTTCGTCGCAGTTCACTGAACTGACGATTCATCGCCCTGACCCCTCTAGAAGTCGTTTCGTTACTTCTCTTGTTTTTACCGGTTAGCGTCGATGCCCGAGCGCCGGTAAGAATTCCAACCAGAATTCTGTGCCCCTTTCTGTCCGATGACAGAGCTGTGCCTGCTTGCGTATTTACTATTCCTCTCGTTAAGGAAAAATTGTGTCTTTTGAAAATCTGAACCTTCACCCGTCCATTCTTCACGCTTTGCAAGAAGCGGGTTATACCGAAGCTACGCCCATTCAGGCCGAAGCCATTCCTGAAATCATGGCTGGCCACGACCTGATGGCGTCTGCACAAACCGGTACCGGCAAAACCGCTGCCTTTATTGTGCCCGCACTCAACCTGCTGGCTACGCCGCATCCGTCCAAGAGCCGCGGCCCACGCATCCTGGTACTGGTACCGACACGCGAACTTGCAGCCCAAGTGAACGAGGCCGCACGCAAGTACGGCAAATTCATCCGCGCACGCACCGTCAGCATCGTCGGCGGCATGCCTTACCCGCTGCAAAACAAGTTGCTGTCGCAGCCGCTGGATATTCTGGTAGCAACGCCGGGCCGCCTGCTGGACCACATGGAACGCGGTCGTATCGACCTTTCCCGCCTGCAAATGCTGATCCTGGACGAAGCCGACCGCATGCTGGACATGGGCTTCATGCCTGACGTCGAGCGCATCTGCTCCGCCCTGCCGGGCGAACGCCAAACTCTGCTGTTCTCGGCCACGCTGGAAGGCAACATTGCCCGCATCGCGTCGCAAATCCTGCGCAACCCCAAGACGATCCAGATCGCTGCACAACAGGCCAAGCACGAAAACATCGAGCAGCGCCTGCACTTCGTCGACGACATGGGCCACAAGAACAAGCTGCTGGAGCACCTGCTGATCGCTCCGGACGTGAACCAGGCTATCGTGTTCACCTCTACCAAGCGCCACGCCGAACTGCTGTCGGAAGACCTGATCGCCGCCGGCCACAAGGCGGCCGCGTTGCATGGCGACATGACCCAGGGCGCGCGTAACCGCACGCTGACCAAGCTGCGCCACGGCGACGTGAACGTACTGGTCGCAACCGACGTTGCCGCTCGCGGTATCGACATCGCCGGCATCAGCCACGTAATCAATTACGACCTGCCGAAGTTCGCCGAAGATTACGTGCACCGTATCGGCCGTACCGGCCGCGCCGGTCGCAGCGGCATTGCCATCTCCTTCGCTGCACATGGCGAACGCTTCCAGTTGCGCAAGATCGAGCAGTACACCGGTCAACGCCTGGAGGCTGCCGTCATCGCCGGCCTGGAACCGCAACGCAAGCCGCAAACCAGCAACGGCAAGCCTGGATTCAAGTCCGGCTTCAAGCCTGGTGCCAAGTTTGACGGCAAACCGGCTCACAAGCCGCGCAGCCAAGGCCAGGGCTACGGCGGCCAGAAGCGTCATGACGGCGAGAAGTCGTCGTTCAAGCCGCGCGGCAATCGTAGTTTCGCGTAATATTTGCCACTTGTTTCGCCAAGCCACCATGCTTTGCCGGTGACTTGGCGATTCAATGGCAGTTGAGGATAATTTAGCCCTGTGACGACTGAAACCACGACCTTTGCCTCACTCAACCTGGCCCCCGAAATATTGCGAGCCGTGGAAGATGAAGGCTATACCAAACCGACGCCGATTCAGGCGCAAGCGATTCCCATGGTGCTGGACGGCCGAGACCTCATGGCCGGCGCCCAGACCGGAACCGGCAAGACCGCCGCGTTCACCCTCCCCTTATTGCAGAAACTGTTGCCGTTCGCCAGCACCAGCGCCTCGCCGGCACGCCACCCGGTCCGTGCCCTGATCCTGACGCCGACGCGCGAACTGGCAATCCAGGTCGAGGAAAGCGTCAAGACTTATGGCAAGCATGTGCCGTTGCGCTCACTGGTCGTTTTCGGCGGCGTGGATATCAAGACACAGACGCCGCACCTGATGCGCGGCGTCGAAATCCTGGTGGCAACACCGGGCCGCCTGCTCGATCACGTCGAACAGCGCACCGTACAGCTCAACCAGGTGCAGATGCTGATTCTGGACGAAGCCGACCGCATGCTGGACATGGGCTTCCTGCCGGACCTGAAGCGCATACTGGCTTTATTGCCGAAACAACGTCAGAACCTGATGTTCTCGGCAACCTTCTCGAACGATATCAAGAAGCTTGCCGACGACTTCCTGACCAACCCGACACTCATCGAAGTCGCGCGCAGCAATGCCGCGGCGGAGAACGTCGCGCAGAAAATTTTCCGCGTGGCCCAGGACGAAAAGCACGCCGTGCTGGCCGAATTGCTGCGCAACGAAAATTCGCAAGCCATCGTCTTTACCAAGACCAAGCTGACCGCCAGTCGCTTGGCACGCCTGCTGCAACGCGATGGCATTGCCGCCGATGCGATTCATGGCGATAAAACCCAACAAGAACGCATGCAAGCCCTGGATGCGTTCAAGCAAGGCAAGATAACCACACTGGTAGCCACCGACGTGGCCGCCCGCGGCCTGGATATCGACCAGCTGCCTATGGTGATCAACTACGAAATCCCGCACGCGCCGGAAGACTATGTCCACCGCATCGGGCGTACTGGCCGCGCAGGCGCATTAGGCGTTGCCATCTCGCTGGTTTCGCCGGAGGAAGAAAAATACCTGAAGGAAATCGAAAAGCTGATCAAGCGCGATATCCCGCAGGAAGAGCCTCCACGAGCCGAACGCAGCGCCAAACCCAGAAGCGAACGTCGCCCATCCGCAGAGCGCGAGACGCCGATCCCGCGCACTTCGAAAAAATCGAACGACCCCTGGTTCGACCGGCCTTACGAACCCGACCTGAACAACGACGCCCTTGTACGCCATACGCCACGCCCGACTTCCAAGCAGAAGCGGGAAATTCCAGCTCTGCTTGGCGGCTTGCTGCGTAAGGACTGATTTACATCACGCGGCTTTAGGCATGCCCCCGAACAACGCTTCGTGGGTCTGTTGCCCGATGTCGAACACTACGGCCACGGCATTCTCCACGCCTATCCTGATCGGGGGGCCGAAACGCGATACGGCAAAGTTGGCACGGCGCATCATGCGTTCGATGGATGTCGTGGTAACGGTGACGTAGCTCTCGATACCCATGCGGTCGCCGAAAGTTACAATTTCGCGGAGCGCATCCAGCGATAATCCGGAAAAGCCGAACCCCTGCGGGCCGTCCGCCTCGATCGCAAAACGACTCAACTCCCATATTTTCGGATTTTCTGGCGCAGTTGCGCCGTGCAGCAATTCCGGAAACGTGTCCTTCAACATGTACGGCCCCTCGGTAGGCAAGGCCCTCCAACAGCCTTTCAGCGCATTGCTCTGGTCGTGGATCATCATGTAATAGGGATCGAGCGCATCGTAACCATCTATTTCCATGCCGCTCATAATCGGCACATCCCATCCCATACGCTCCTTGAATACCTTGGCGCGCAGTTTGTACATATCCCACAATTCCCTGCTTTCAAAATCCTTTCTTGGTGCAATTCTGATCGAATGAGCCATGATGCGTTCTCCTTTGAGATTACTGGATACCCAGCACGCATAAAAAACTATGCTCATTGCATAACTTTGGTAACTATCAGAACTGATAGGTTTTTTGAAAATACGCTTGGTGCAGAATTGCGGTAAGGCGCGCAATGCGGCCTCTAACCTGGAGGAATGAAGATTGAGACAGCATCAATTTGCACTGAAGGAAAACACCCATCGTCACGCAAGCCCGAGCACGTCCCGGCAACTCGATAAACAACTGGATCAGAAGTCGTTACGGGAATATCGTATCGCCAGATTGGAGAATCAGACGCACTTCTGGTCGCGCTTCGGGGTGACGCAATCGCGGGGGAGCCGTTTTGAACTTGGGATGGAAATTCCACCGCCAGTCAGCATTCTGCTAAAGCTGTACCTGAATGGCGTTATCGACGATCGCGATCTGCGTAGCGTGCATGCCGAAGGCCGTTTGATGGAGTGAGAAAGAGTGAGAAATACCCGTCAGGAGGGATAGATCATTCCCAGGCGGATGGCTTTGACCACCGCCTGTCTTCGCGTGGTGACATTCATCTTGCGCCGAATGTTGCTGAAATGAAAATTGACCGTAGCCTCGGTGCACAGCAGTATCTTCGCGGTTTCCCACGAGGTTTTACCAATCGCACTCCACTTCAGACACTCCAGCTCGCAGCGCGTCAGCGCCGGCCTCTCTCGAGGAAGAGTTGGAGGCGCGCGACGGAAATGGGTGGATGACTCGAATATGAAGTCTCGCAGGCAGGAGACTTCAGGCAACTTTTCGTAAGCGTGACGCTTGAAATCTTTGTCCGCCTTGTCATCGCTGACGAAGCACAGAATTCCAACCTCACCATTAGGTCCGTGGATAGGAAGCGTGAGTCCGGAACGCAAGTTGAAGCTACATGCCTCTTCATACATTTCCTGCTGACGGCGTGTAGAAAATAGTTCAGGCGACCAGATCAGCGGGGTAGTTTTAGTCAAACAATGAGTTACGGTAGGATCGACATATCCCAAGGACTCGTCGTCATACTTTGAGCGCCAGCGGGAAGAGTAATTGCTATGCAGAAAGGCGTGAGAGGCTTCGATAGGGGCATCGCGATCAGGGAAGATGGCGAGTAACGTCTGATCAAACCCGAGCTCCTTGCCCAGGCTGAAAACGGTCTCACGCCATGCCGCCTCGGTACTGCACTCGAGCAATCCCGAGAGTTTCTCAAAATGGTTCATAGGCCCCCTTAATGCCTCACCCATTAGTCGCCATTATTAATAACCAAGGGACGCTACGCAATAGGCAGGATAATTATTTTTAATTATATCCCATTGAAAAATAGGTTTATTTGGCCGCCTGGTTACGCATAAAATCGGCCACTCCCCACAATGCATTCCCGAGCTGGATCATTACCGGTTCCTCGACACCAATATCGTGCATTGCCCGTACCATGCAATACATCCACTGGTCGCGCTCCGACTCGCCTATGGTAAACGGCAAATGACGTGCCCGCAGGAAAGGATGACCGTACCGCTCAATGTAAAGCTGCGGGCCGCCGGTCCAGCCGGTGAGGAACATGAACAGTTTTTCGCGTGCTTCCGTCAGATCCTGCGCATGCATCGCACGGATGCCAGCGGCCTTGGGGTCGCTGTCCATGACGTCATAAAAGCGCTCGACCAGTTCGCGCACTTTTTCCACGCCTCCAAGCAGTTCATAAAACGTGGCCTTGCTGCTGCCAGGTTCGCCCACTTTATCCAACATATCAAACCGCTCCTGGTTTCACACGGCTGGCCGCCAGTTTGGCGCGCTCGCGCGCTTCATCGGTATCCTTGCCGGTCGCCAGCGCCACACCCATGCGGCGACGCTCGAAGGACTCGGGTTTGCCGAACAGGCGCAGGTCGGATTCCGGCACGGTCAACGCTTCCGAAACGCCTTCAAAGGCCAGGTTCTTGCTGTCTACACCGCCATAGATCACTGCGCTGGCCCCTGGTGCACGCAGGCTGACATTCACCGGCAGGCCAAGAATGGCACGCGCGTGCAGTTCGAATTCGGAAAAACGCTGGCTCGCCATGGTGACCATGCCCGTGTCATGCGGGCGCGGGCTGACTTCGGAGAACCAGACATCGTCGCCTTTCACGAACAGCTCCACGCCGAACAGGCCCAGCCCGCCGAGATTGTCGGTGACGGCTTTGGCGATCTCTCGCGCTCGCTCCAGCGCTTGGCGGCTCATCGCTTGCGGTTGCCAGCTTTCCACGTAATCGCCTTTGACCTGCACGTGGCCGATAGGCTCGCAGAATTGGGTTTCGATCTCTCCTGCCGCGTTTTTGGCACGCACTGTCAGCAGCGC
Source organism: Methylophilaceae bacterium (assembly GCA_035460905.1). Taxonomy (GTDB): domain Bacteria; phylum Pseudomonadota; class Gammaproteobacteria; order Burkholderiales; family Methylophilaceae; genus MM2. Next base: position 9,779 of record DATHWE010000082.1, read on the forward strand.
AATTTCATAATCGAAGTCAATCTGCCCTTCGACGATGACCTTGCCCTGATCCACCCGCCCGCCCTTGGCAGCGTAATCCCAGGCGGCGGCCACCTGTTCGGGTCCCGTGACGCGCGACTGGCCTTTGCCGGAAGACGACATCACGGGCTTGATGAAGCACGGATAACCAATGCCGCCGTCAATTGCGGCCTGCATTTCGGCAAGACTGGAAGCGAAGGCGTAAGGCGATGCAGGCAGTTTGAGCTCTTCTGCGGCAAGGCGACGAATGCCCTCGCGATTCATGGTGAGCTGCACTGCACGGGGCGTAGGAATGACGCGTGACAGGCCGGCGGCTTCGATTTCTGCGAGCGTATCGACGGCGATAGCTTCGATTTCCGGAACGATGAGGTGAGGCTTTTCCCTCTCAACAAGCGCGCGCAGCGCCTTGCCGTCGGTCATGTCCACGACATGCGCGCGATGTGCTACCTGATGACCAGGTGCATTTGCGTAACGGTCGACTGCGATCACTTCGACCCCCAGGCGTTGCAATGCGATGATGACCTCCTTGCCCAACTCGCCGCTGCCGAGCAGCATGACGCGTGTGGCTGAAGGACTAAGGGGGGTGCCGATTTTCATGGAGGACTCCGCAGCAGAAAGGATGGCACGATTTTACCACGCACGAGGTGGTCCTCAGGCGTCGCGGATTCCGTGCTTTTCCATGCGATAGCGGATGGTCATGCGGGTAATGCCAAGCAGGCGCGCGGCTTCCGAGACGTTTCCGCCGGCCTGCTTCAGCGCGTTTACGATCAGCATTTTTTCTGCTTCTTCAAGCGTGGTGGCCATCGAGGATGCGGCCTTACCCTGGTCTGCAATCTCAGGCACCAGTGGCAATGTGAGGTCGGCAGCGGTTATTTCATCACCCCGGCTCAATAATACACCGCGGCTGATCTGATGTTTCAGCTCGCGGACGTTGCCTGGCCAGGGATATTCACGCATGGACTGCACGGCATCAACAGAGTATTCGCGATGCGGCAAACCATAGCGGCGTGCGGTTTGCTGGGCAAAATGCCGCGCGAGTAGCAGGACATCGTCACCGCGTTCGCGCAAAGGCGGCATTTCGAGATTCAGTACATTCAACCGGTAATAAAGGTCGGCGCGGAAACGGCCATCCAGCACCATCTGCTGCAGATCGCGGTTGGTCGCAGCCACAAAACGGGCAGGCACCGGCCGCTCCTTGGTGGAACCGAGGCGTCGTACCATGCGCCGCTCCAGCACATTGAGCAGTTTTGCCTGCAAGGTCAGCGGCAATTCGCCGATTTCATCCATGAACAGCGTGCCGTCCTCAGCCGCTTCGATCAGCCCGCAACGCGAGCCCTGCGCACTGGTGAAAGCGCCCTTCTCATGACCGAAGAGCTCGCTCTCGATCAGATCGGCTGGCAGCGATGCACAGTCCACATGCACGAAAGGCCGGTCGCTGTTATTGCAGGAATGATGCAGCAGACGTGCGGCTACATCCTTGCCGGTACCGGTTTCGCCGGTAATGAGCACGGTCGGCGGGGCGACATCGGCCACGGAAACAAGCCTGGCGATACGCTGAGTCTGGTTTTGAACGGCCTGCATGGCCGGGCTTTCGCCGATGAAATCGACACCCTCAGCGGCATGGCTATCGCGCTGGCGCGAGTGGTCGAGTTGATGCTTGAGAGTTGCTGAGCGTTGGGCCTTGTCGATAGCGAGCAAAAGCTCTTCAAGATCGACAGGTTTTTTCAGGTAATCGGTAGCGCCCTGCTTCATCGCGCTGACGGCGTCATTCACTTCGCCATAGGCGGTCATTACGATCACCGGCAATCCCCTGGCGGTCAGTTCCGCCAGAAGATCCATGCCGTTGCCGTCCGGCAAGCGCATGTCCAGCAATACGATGTCGGGCATGAATTGGCGGATCACTGCCCGGCCCCCGGCCAGGGTGTCCGCCCCTTCACATTCATAGCCTGCCTGGCGCAGCCGCTTGATGACGGCGCGTGCAAACAGGGTTTCGTCTTCAATCAGCAGGACGCGCAACTTCTGGGCAGTCGCCATGGGCGTCAGTCCGGGAAAATCGTCGCGCGCCTGCATGATTAAGAATTAATCGAGGTCTACGGCACCGGCGCCGGACTTCTTGGCGACGCGGCCGAACTCGTAGCGAACACCCACCCATGCTGCACGAGGTGCGCCAGGCGAACGGAACTGCTCGTCGGCCCAACCGGCTTCGCCTGCGGTATTGAAGCTGCGATCAGGAGTGTTGAAGGCATTGACACCCAAAACACCTAAGGTCGCGTACTCCTTGTCGAATACGTTATTCACTTTGGCGAATGCACTCCAACTGGTGTTGATCCGGTAATTGGCATCCATGTTGAAGATGGTATAGCCCGCCACTTTCCCGTTCTCATCCTCGTTGTTTTCATCGCCACGAGCATATACGCCTGAGAAGCTCAGCATATTCACGCCAACGGTGAATTCAGGAGTGAACTCGTAGGCGGCTCTCAGCTTGAGGGCATGATCGGGCAATCCCGGCAGACGGTCACCCGGGCGAGCGGTGATTGCGCCATCGGCATCTGCGGAACTGTTGGAAGGACTATTGAACGTTATATCGTTTTCAAATGTGGCACGCAAATACGTGTAGTTAGCCGCCAGCGTCAGTTTGTCGAGCTTACCCTGGAGGCCGAGCTCAACCCCTTTCCGGCGGGTTTTGCCGACGTTATCGAAATAGCCTTGGTTGACTGTATTACCTGCTGTAATGAACTGGATATCGTCGTGCAACGTGGAGTAGAACCCGGTGGCGCTCCATTGCCAATCCGCAGCCAGGCGACCGCGCATGCCACCTTCCCAGGTCTTCGCAATCACAGCGTCGAGGGGCGGGTCGGCCAGGAAGTCGGTTGGCAGGCGGCAAGGTACTTCCGGATCGGCACAGGCCAATTCAATCGGAGTCGGCGCGCGCATGCCTTCGTTGTATCCACCGAAGAACATCAACGCTTTGGATGGGTTGTAGTTCAAGCCAATCGCCGGATTAAAGCGATTGTAGTGATGTTCGACTTCTTCCGAAGTTGTGCCTGTAACAAACTTGCCAGTAGTGCCGTCAGCTTCCATCTGGTCGCGGATCTTGACCTTGATGTAGTTGTAGCGCCCGGATGCGGTCAAGTGAAGTTTGTCGTTGAGCGACAGAGTATCGGTAAAGAACACGCCGTAATATTGATTATGGCCTGTTACATCAGTTTCCTTTTCGAAGTCTTCATCCGAATTTGCAGTGCGATCGGTTTCAAATTCGTCGACTTCCTGCTCGAATGACTTGTAATTGGACTTGCCACCATCAAAGCTCACCCCGGTCGTGAACTGATTGGGAAGCTTCCAGACCTGGCTGCTATCGGAAAATTGCAACGTGAATCCATACCCTTGCTGATCGGTCGTGCTGCGTTCATTAAATCCCTGGTTGGTAATGGTATTCGTGGCGAGGTCGCACTCCTCTCCAGCAGCCGTTTCCGCGCTATTGAAACAATCATTCGTGTTGCTGGCGAAGTTATGAATCCGGCTGCGCCGGAAATAAACATTGCCCGCAAGCAGTTGATCGTCATTCAGGAAATGGCTGCCTTCCAGGTTAACGAGAGTCACACTGGAGTCGTTGCGATCAGGAAATGTATAGCCTTCCTCTTCCGTCACGCCCCAACTGCGTGGCACGGCTTGCACGCCTTCAAGGCGGTTATCGGAACCGCTAATGCTGAGGTCAAAATCGGTTGTATCGTTCTGCCAGCCCACTTTACCGAATAGCTGGTTCACATTGCTGAAGGAATGCTCGCGCCAGCCGGTTTCATCGACGAAATTACCGGTAAAGAACCAGTCGAGTTCGTCCTGCTCGCCGCCATATTCGAAGTTATAGCCCTTGCGCCCCCACGAGCCAGCCGTGGCTTCCATTGCAAATCCGGGGTATTGCGCGCCGCTCTTGGTGTGAATGGATAAAGCACCGCCGAGTGTATTCAAGCCGAAAACAGGATTCGAACCGGGAATCAGGTTGATGCTGGAAATTGCGGACTGCGGAATCGCGCTCCAGTTGACGCCGTCACCAAAGGGTTCATTCACGCGCACTCCGTCCATGAACACGGACATCCCCACCGGTGCGCCCATCAGCGGCGTTGCGGTAAAGCCGCGAAAATTGACGTCCGGCATGTATACGTTGCTCTGGCCTTCGGTGATCGTCACGCTGCCGAGATTGGCATTCATGTATTCGGTCATTTCCAGCGAATGCTGCTGTTCCATCGACTTGGCGCTGGCCGCCTGGACATTGGACGGTACCTGGTCGATAGTCGCTCCTACGCTAGGCAACGGTGTGGTGCTAACCACGTCAATGGTGCCGGTTTCCAGCACCTCTGCCTTGTTCTCAGCCATGGCAATATGCGGTGCGGCACAGATGGTAGCCACCATCATCACTATAGTCCGCAGACGGAATGTTTGATCCTGCATGAATACTCCCCGATTAGATGAATCAAATTGTTAAAAGCCTGTGACATAAACCAAGTTTCGTACCAAGGCTTAACAATTTTTTTCATCTGTTATTTTTCATACGCTTACCAAAAACAGGCGCTCTTCCAAACGCAGTTTAACGCAAAGTATGGTTGTTTACAGCCATCAATGTGGCTATAAACAACCAACTCTCGCTAAACGCTTTGCAGCACCTGCCTCGGCGACACATGCACGATGCGCCTGACGCCAAACCATGCCGCTGCGGGAACCATAATGAGCCCGGCGCCGATAGTCAGCAGCGCCAGCCATGGATTAAAGGCATAGGGGATATGCAGCAGGCGGTCGCTGATTATCCATGCCAGCAGGCTGGCGCCTATTGTTGCTACAAGCCCGGCCAGCAGGCCTATCCCGGCGAATTCGACAAGAACGGTAGCGCGCACCTGCCGGCGGCTGGCGCCGAAAACGCGCAGCACGGCGACTTCGCGGATGCGCTCGTCCTGCGTCGCCGACAGCGCGGCATACAGCACCGCAATGCCGGTCAGCATACAGAAACCGAATACGAATTCGACGGCGAGCGTCATCCGGTCCATGATGCCGCGTAATTGCGAGAGTATGGCTTCGACGTCGATGATCGTGAGATTGGGCAGGCTGCGCACGAGCCGGTTGAGGACATCCTCCCGCCCGGCCGGCAAATGAAAACTGGTAATGTAGCTGGCCGGGAATTTCTCCAGCACCCCGGGCGGCGTGACCGCGAAGAAGTTGGCGCGCATCGAATCCCACTCGACCTTGCGCAAACTCTGGATGCTCAGATCGATGCGCTGGCCGCCGATGTCGTAAGTGAGCCGGTCGCCAAGCTTGATGTCTAGCGCTGTTGCGATACCCTCCTCCAGCGAAATCAGTTTTTTCCCGTGTTCAGCGGATGTCCACCAGCGGCCGGCGATGATGCGATTGTCCTGCTGCATATTATCCGCCACGGAGAGGTTCCATTCGCGCTCGGCCAGGCGACGCGCGCGCTCATCCACGTACAGGCTGGTATCGAGCGGGTGATCGTTGATCGCCACCAGTCGCCCGCGCACCATGGGGAAAATCTCGGGTGGCGCGAGTTTCTCCTGCACGAAAAACTGGCGCATTGCTTTCATCTGGCTGGGCTGGATGTTGATGACGAAACGGTTGGGCGCATCCGGCGGCAACGAAGCATGCCAGTTATCGAGCAGATCGCCGCGCACGATGGTCAGCAATGCCATCGCCATCAAGCCCAGGCTGAATCCGGCAACCTGTGCGATGCCTACGCCAGGACGCTGCAGCAGATTGGCGATGCCGACGCGCCAAGTGCCTCCCGATGTGGCCGCTATCCGACGCAGCAAATATCCCGCCCCCACCGCCACCGCGCATGCCACCAGCAATAACGCGACCAGGCCGCCCAGCACGATCCAGCCCAGCTTCGCATCGCGCGCGCTCCAGAACACCAGCCCCAGCATCACGGCGATGCCCGGCAGCCAGGCTAGCCATGAAACGACAGCATTCTCACCCAGATCCTTGCGCAGAATGCGCAAGGCCGGCACGCCGCGCAAGCGCAACAGATGCGGCAGCATCACACCCAGCATGGCCGCCATTCCTGCCAGCAGGCCGCCAAAAGCCGGCGCCCAGCCAGGCGCCGGCAGTTTTTCGATGAACAGGCTGCCGGCCAGGCGAGCCAGCACCTCCTGTGCAGCAAAACCGAACAGGCAGCCCAGCAGGCTCCCAGCCAAGCCCAGCAGCAAAGCCTGAAGCAGGAACACTTGCAGGATACGGTTTTGCGAAGCGCCGAAGCAGCGCATCAAGGCGCAGGTATCGAGATGACGGCGCACATATCGCAAACCCGCCAGCGACATGGCGACCATGGACAAAATCACGCTCGCCATGGACGCCAGCCCGAGAAATTGACGGGATTTGTCCAGGGCGTTGCGAATTTCCGGCCGGGCGCCGCTCACGTCCTCGATGCGAGACCCGCGTTCCAGCCTGTTCTGCGCCCACAGGCGGAACTCGTCCAGCGCCGCCGGGTCGCCGGCCAGCAACAGACGATAACGGACGCGGCTACCGTACTGGATCAATCCGGTACTTGCAACATCGTCCGCGTTCATCATCAGCCGCGGTGCGATACTGAACATATCGCCGCCGCGTGCCGGTTCCTCCTGCAATATCGCAGCGACTTTCAACTGCCGCTCGCCCACGGCCAGCGCATCGCCCTTTTTAGCGCCAAGCAAGCTGGCAAGGCGCGGTTCGATCCATATCTCGCCTATCGCCGGCACGCTGTCTGCCTTGCGTGCAGTTCCAAACGGCTCGTCGGCAATGGTCAGCCTGCCGCGCAGGGGATAGGTGGGGCTGACCGCCTTGACCTCGGCCAGACGCCCCTCTTCGCCCAGCATTACCATGCTGGGGAATTCCATCGTATGCGCCGTACTCAAGCCGAGTGTTTGGGCATGCGCTGTAAAATCCTCGGGCACCGGGCGGTCCGAAATCACCACCAGATCGCCGCCCAGCAACATCCCACCCTGCCTGCC
>DATHWE010000083.1:0-11282 GCA_035460905.1 Methylophilaceae bacterium
ACCGGATGTAAGCTCTTGATTTACCACGTCGGAATCATTGATATAAACCAACTTTCCCTCAACTACGGCACCGGTATGTATTTCCAAAGTTTTGTAGTACACATCTCCGGTGACCCTGGATTTGTTTTGAAGTTCAACATAGCTGCTGGCTTTAACCGGCCCGACTACAGCACCGTTGATGACTACATGCGAGGATTCGATAGCTCCCTCGATGCGCCCATGCTCGCTGAGAACAAGTGTGCAGGCCTTTCCAGCCACTTCCCTGACATCGCCTTTTATGCATCCGTCCACGCGCAATCCGCCGCTGAAATGGATATTACCCTGTATCGTTGTCTCTGCACCGATGAGTGTCTCGATGCGCGAACTGGGCTTTTGTTGATTTTTGCGAAACATGATTGATTCCATTAATCCGACAAATTGAATGCCTGGCTCAGACTCGGCCGCGCAGCTCCTGCCTCGATAAATTCCACGAGCAAGCTCTTGGCCTGCATCGATTCCGGAATACTGAATACACCTTGCACCTGCCGGTACTTTTTGAAGTTCACCATCATACCTGCTTGCTGTTCACCGAGGTCAACAATGCGGCTGACGTTTTTTCCATCCTGAATCCCCTGCAGGGTTAAGTGCAGACTCCCCCGCACCGACTTTGCCTGGGATCCGGTCTGCTCCAGGTTTATTTCATAACGGTATTCCGCAGAATTGTTCGTTCTGGTTATTTTCACGCCCTGAAATCGGGGAGTTCCCGAACCGCCGCGCTCTGCTAGGATCCCCTTGTAGAATGCCACATCCTCTTTCAGCTGCATGATCTCGTCCTGCAGCAAGGCCATTTCCTTCACCGCATTGCTGCGGGTGGCACGCTCCACCTGCAACTGACGCTCCGCCATTGCCAACTGGGCCATAAAAGCATCGGCTTGCGGCGAGCCCGAAAAGGGAGAGGTATATTTGCTTGCCAGTTGCCAATAGGCGATCCCGTATCCCGCTGCCAGCAGCAGCAAGACTGCCGACACCTTCAAATACCAGGGACGCTGAGCACGCACAGAAACTCGCCGGTCGAGCGGACCTCGCCTCCTCAGCCGATGCAATGTGCGCTTCATGGCAAAAGTGGAACAAGCTCCAAAGCCGTCGTTTCGGCGAAACCGAACATGATATTCATGTTCTGGACAGCCTGACCGGCAGCACCCTTGACCAGGTTATCAATCACGGAAAGCACGACAACCGTATCGCCATTGCCTGGACGATGAACAGCAACCCGACACTGATTGGAACCCCTCACAGAGCGGGTCTCCGGATGCGAACCTGCCGGCAATACGTCGACGAAACGCTCGTTGCAATAGTGTTCCTCGAACAGCGCCTGCACATCGACATCTTCTGTCAGGCGGGCATAAAGCGTTGCATGAATACCCCGAATCAATGGCGTCAGGTGCGGGACGAAAGTCAGGCCGACATCTTGACCGCACATACCGGTCAGGCCCTGCCTGATTTCGGGTAAATGGCGATGTCCTGCTACGCCATAAGCCTTGAAATTATCGCCCGCCTCCGCAAAAAGGATATGCGTTTCTGCCTTGCGGCCGGCACCACTGACGCCCGACTTGGCATCGGCAATCAGATGCGAGGCGTCAACCACTCCGGCCTTCAAAAGAGGTAAAAATCCGAGTTGTACAGCTGTGGGATAGCAGCCCGGATTGGCAACCAGGCGAGCCGCACCAATCCGATCCCGATTCAGTTCGGGCAATCCATAAACCGCTTCGGCAATCAGATCCGGACAGGCATGCGTCATGCCGTACCATTTTTCCCAAACCGCAACGTCCTGAATACGAAAATCTGCTGCGAGGTCGATCACCCGCACGCCGGCATCGAGCAATGCACGGGTCTGCTGCATCGCGATTCCATTAGGAGTAGCGAAAAACACCACGTCGCAGCCTGCCAGATCGGCTTGGGCGGGATCGGTAAACGGCAGATCGATATAGCCCCGCAAACTCGGGAACATATCGCTTACACGCTGCCCCGCCTCACCACGCGATGTGATGCATGCGATTTCGGTACCGGGATGGGTTGCCAGCAAGCGTAGCAATTCAACACCGGTGTAACCGGTGCCGCCAACGATGCCGACCTTGATCTTGTTCGATTGCATGATTGAATTCAGCCGAGTTATCGAGAAGAAGAGCGGCTCATATTAATCAGCCACCCCGGAAAAGACAATATAAAGTGCCGCTCATTACACGCTGCCGTCGCGCAAAAACAAAAAGCCGCTTGAAGCGGCTTTTTGTGACGTTCGAAAAAGCTTAGCGCTTCGAGAACTGCTTGGCGCGGCGTGCTTTACGCAGGCCGACCTTCTTACGTTCAACTTCGCGGGCATCGCGGGTCACGAAGCCAGCATTGGAGAGAGCGCTCTTCAAGGCTGCGTCGTAATCGATCAGCGCACGGGTGATACCGTGACGAACGGCACCGGCCTGGCCGGATTCACCGCCACCGATCACGTTCACCATGATGTCAAAGCTTTCGGTGTTGTTGGTCAGTTCCAGCGGTTGGCGCAGAATCATGCGCGAGGTCACGCGGGAGAAGTATTCATCTGCCGGCTTGTCATTGATGACGATATTGCCCTTGCCGGACTTCAGGAATACGCGTGCCACAGAGCTCTTGCGGCGGCCGGTTCCGTAGTTGTATTTACCGATCATGCTTGATCCTTAAATTTCAAGAGGTTGTGGTTGCTGCGCCACGTGATCGTGCTTCGGGCCAGCGTACACCTTGAGCTTGCGGAACATCGCATAGCCCAGCGGACCCTTCGGCAGCATGCCCTTGACAGCCTTTTCCAGGGCACGGCCCGGGAAGCGCTGCTGCATTTTGCTAAAGTTGGTGGTGGAAATACCGCCCGGATAACCGCTGTGACGATGGTACAGCTTGTCATCGGCCTTGTTGCCGGTGATCTTGAGCTTGTCAGCGTTGACCACAACGATGAAATCGCCGGTATCCACGTGGGGGGTAAAAATGGTCTTGTGCTTGCCACGCAGGCGATGCGCAATTGCGCTTGCCAGTCGGCCGAGCACTACGTCCGTGGCGTCTACCACGAACCAATCGCGCTTTACTTCGTGCGATTTAGCAGAAAAGGTCTTCATCGGAGCAACCGTATTTCGCTGAAAAATGAAAGGGGTGGATTCTATGTCAATAAACAACAGCCTGTCAAACACATTCTGGCTTTAGGCAAGATAACTGACGGCCAGTCCGACGAAGATCGCCGCCCCCAGCCAATTGTTATGCAGAAAAGCCTTGAAGCAAGCGCTTCTTTCACGCCCGCGTATCAGGGCGTAATGATACACCACAATCACTGCCGCAACGCCCAATCCAATGTAATAAGGCCAGTGCAAGCCGAGGCGCCAGCCGACCAGTGTCAGGATGCTCAGCATTGCCACGTAGCAGACCATGATGGCCGACACGTCGTAGCGCCCGAAGAACAGTGCCGAGGAGCGAATGCCGATCCTTACATCATCGTCACGATCCACCATCGCGTACTCGGTATCGTAGGCGACTGCCCAGAATACGTTAGCTGCCAACAGCATCCACGCCAGCGCTGGCACCTGGCCGGTCTGCGCGGCAAACGCCATGGGAATGCCGAAGCCGAACGCCACACCCAGGTAAGTCTGGGGTACGGAGATGAAACGCTTGGTGTAGGGGTAGGTCATCGCCAGAAAAAGTGCGCATACCGATAATACGATGGTCAGTTTATTCAATAGCAGCACCAGACCAAATGCCAGCAGGCTCAGCACTGCCGCCAGTACGAGCGCTTCGCGGCCGCTCACTTCACCGGTAGCCAAGGGTCGAGCTTTGGTGCGCTCAACATGCTGATCGAAGTGGCGGTCGGCATAATCGTTCATCACACAGCCGGCGGAGCGCATCAATACGGTACCGAGTGTAAATATCCAGACAATCAGCCAATCGGGGTGTCCATTGGACGATATCCAGAGCGCCCAGAGCGTCGGCCACAGCAGCAGCAGCATGCCGATAGGCTTGTCCAGCCGCATCAGCCGCTCGTAGGCATCCAGCCGCACTATCCAGGTTTTCATCATCCCAGCACTCCCGGCAGAAAGACTTCCGTTACAAGAATCGGAGAATTGTGCAGCATGAAAACCGACCTCCGCGCCCACAGACAGGCAGGTCGTTCGACCAGGCTCACGACAGCACGTACATAGAGCGCATGCCGCGGTAATAATTTCCGGAAGGCCAAAGGCGTGCGAACCACATCGGGATTGGCAAATAATGCTGCTCCGAGTGGTTTTGCACCCAGCCTGCCAAGGTTGTGCCATGCGCCGCGCAGGCTATGGCGCGGCAGTACGCTGTGCGCAAACACAACCGGCATGCCGTCGCAACAAAGACTCACCTCTCTCAGCAGCGCCCGTTCATGCGGGCGCATCTGCAGCAATAGGGCTTCGTCCGGGAGCGGACTTGCCCAGCGCTGCCGCACTCCCTCCACCGAAAATTGGCCGCATTTCGCGCGCAGACGCTGGGTCAGCGATCCGTCATCGACCAGCCAGTGCCGAAAGGCGCCGCTACCTGGCGGTTTGGGTAGCCATACGGTACGTAACGGAAATGGATTTGTGCGGATTTTCACGCGGCCGATTATGCCATATCGTCGGCCATGCCACGTATCCCGGCCTAGACCTTGACGTACTCTTCCGCCCTGCGCAGCCAGCGCTTCAAGTGCATCTCTGCCGTTTGCGGGGAATCGCGCAGCAAATTTTCAGCAACTCCCCTGGCTTGCTCCAGCAAATCAGCGTCGCGCTCCAGATCGGCTATCCTCAATAAAGGCACGCCGCTCTGGCGGATACCGAGAAACTCACCTGGGCCACGCAAATCCAGATCGGCGCGCGCGATCTCGAACCCGTCGGTATTTTCATAGATGATCTTGAGCCGGGCACGGGCAGTTTGCGATAGCGGCGCTGCATACAACAGGATACACACGCTCTGTGCGGCACCGCGCCCGACCCGGCCTCGCAGCTGGTGCAATTGCGAGAGCCCCATGCGTTCGGCATGCTCGATCACCATCAGGCTGGCATTGGGGACGTCTACACCCACCTCGATCACTGTGGTGGCCACCAGCAGCTGAATTTCATTCGCGGAAAAGGACTGCATCACGGCCTGTTTTTCAGCGGGTTTCATGCGGCCATGCACGAGACCGATGCCAACTTCAGGCAGCGCCGCCGTCAGATACTCGAAGGTTTCCAGCGCGGTTTTCAGTTGCAGCGCCTCCGATTCCTCGATCAATGGGCATACCCAGTATGCCTGCCGCCCCTGAAGGCAGGCATCGCGCACACGTGCCAGCACTTCCTCGCGACGCTCTTCCGACACGACCTTTGTTGCGATAGGGGTGCGGCCGGGCGGCAGCTCGTCGATCACCGACACATCCAGGTCGGCGTAGTAGCTCATCGCGAGCGTGCGCGGAATCGGCGTGGCGCTCATCATCAGCTGATGCGGCTGCGTGCCTTTCTGGCGCAGCGCGAGGCGCTGGTGCACGCCGAATCGATGCTGCTCGTCGACCACCGCCAGTCCCAGCCGGACAAATTGCACCTGTTCCTGAAAAAGCGCATGGGTGCCGACCACGAGTTTCGCTTCGCCGCTGGCGACTGCCTCCATGGCTTCGGCACGCGCCGATTTGGCCTGCGTGCCAGACAGCCAGGCAATCGAAACGCCGAGCGGCGACAGCCAGTCCTGCATCTTGCGGTAGTGCTGCTCAGCCAGTATCTCGGTCGGCGCCATGATCGCCGCCTGCCAGCCGTTCTCGATTGCCTGCAAAGCCGCTAGCGCAGACACGATGGTCTTGCCGCTTCCGACATCGCCTTGCAGCAGACGCTGCATCGGATGCGGCTGGGCCAGATCAGCGCTGATCTCGGCCCATACTTTTTGCTGCGCTCCAGTAAGCGCGAACGGAAGTCGCTCGATCAACGCAGACGTCAATTGGCGCCTGGATTCGAGCCGCGGCGCGCCTTGTGTACGACGTCGGGCATGATGGCGGCGCATCGAAATCTGTTGTGCCAGCAATTCGTCAAAAGCAAGTCGGCGCCAAGCACTGTGGGCATGCTGCTGCAACGCTTCCAGGCTGGCATCGGGCGGCGGACGATGCAGCAGGCGCAAACTGTCGGCAAAGCTGGGGAGATTGAGTTTTGTATAAATGCCGGGAGGCAAAGTCTCGCTGAGATCGCAGTGCTGCAAAGCCCAATCCACCAATTTGCGCAAACTGGGCTGCGACAGTCCGGCTGTGGTGGGATAGACCGGTGTCAATGCCTCGCTGAGCGGCACATTCTCGCGTACCGGCCGGCATTGCGGATGTACCATTTCCATGCCAAAGAAGCCCGGGCGCGGCTCGCCAAAAGCGCGAATATGTGCGCCCGGCTTGAGTGCGGCAACCTGGCTTGGATAAAAATGCAGGAAGCGAAGATGGAGCAGACCGCCGCCTGCATCCTGCAATTGGCAAATCAGTGCCTTGCGCGGTCGATACTGCGTTTCCGCGTGGACGATTTCGCCTTCGACCTGTGCCGACTCTCCGGGCCGCAGGTCGCGTATCGACGTGATGCGGGTTTCATCGACATACCTGAGCGGCAGATGTAATAACAGGTCGTCCGGCTCGGCAATACCAAGCTTGCTCAGCTTGGCCAGCAACGCCTTGCTGACGCCCTTGATCGCGCCGAGACCGGACAAGGCGTTCTCTGTCGGTGCCGAATTAGCCGCCGAGTACCATCACGGCATCGGCTTCTACCAGCGCACCGCGCGGCAGCGAAGCCACGCCGACGGCTGCACGTGCCGGGTACGGCTCCTTGAAGTATTCCGCCATGATGCTATTCACCAGCGCGAAATGACCAAGATCGGTAAGAAAGATGTTGAGCTTGACAATATCCGCCAGCGAACCGCCGGCGGCCACGGTAACTGCGGAAAGATTATCGAACACGCGGCGCACTTGCGCTTCGATGCCTTCGACCATTTCCATGGTGGCCGGATCAAGGCCGATCTGCCCCGACATATAGACGGTATCGCCTACCTTGACCGCTTGGGAATATGTGCCGATTGCCTTGGGTGCGCCGTCAGTGCTGATGATTTGTCGTGCCATTGCTGTGTCCTTGTTTATTGATGTTTATGATCGGAAGCCGCGCCCTTGACGCGATTGATGCGTACCACCTCGGGAATCTTGCGCAGGCTGCGCATGAGACGTGCCAGATGTTCACGGTCTTCCACCTGCACGGTGAAATTCATGTTGGTATAGGCGCTGTCGTCGCTCTCTTCCATACCGACGTTGTCGATATTCGAGCCGGCAGCGGCAATGCCGGCAGCGATCTTGGCCAGCACGCCAGGCTGGTTGGCTGCGGCCAGCTTGAGGTTCACCTTGAACAGGCGCTTGGTGTCGGGATCCCACTCTACATCCAGCCACTTGTCCGGATCCATGCGGAATTTGCGAATCGCATGGCAATCATGGGTGTGCACTACCAGCCCCTTGCCCTTGTTGATGAAGCCCAGGATGGGATCGCCCGGGATCGGCCGGCAACATTGCGCAAACTGCACCGCCATGCCTTCCGAACCACGGATCGTAATGCTGCCGAGATGCGCACCGGCACGCTCGCCGGAAGTTTCCGCCATCGCCAGCAACTGGCGCGCCACCATGACATTGAGTCGCTTGCCGAGGCCGATGTCGGTCAGGATTTCCTGCTTGTCCTGGACTCCATAATCGCGCACCAGCTTCTTCCAGCGCTCGTCGCTGATCTCGGCCGGATCGGCATGCAAGGCGCGCAACGCCTGATTGAGCATGCGCTCGCCCAATATGGCGGACTCGGAAGACTTCATCGTCTTCAGGAAATGCCGGATATGCGCACGCGCCTTGCCGGTGCCGACGTAATTGAGCCAGGCCGGATTGGGCTTGGCATGCGCGGCGGTGATAATTTCGACGTGATCGCCATTATGCAACTCGGTGCGTAGCGGAGATAGTTCGTGATTGATCTTGACCGCAACGCAACGGTTGCCGACGTCGGTATGCACCGCATAGGCGAAGTCCACTGCAGTCGCGCCGCTCGGCAACGCCATGATCTGCCCCTTGGGCGTGAACACATAGACTTCGTCGGGGAACAGGTCGACCTTGAAGTGCTCCAGGAACTCGACCGAATCCGTGCTCTCGCTCTGGATTTCCAGCAGGCGCTGCAGCCATTGGTGCGTCTGTTTCTGCAACGCGGAAAGATCGGCGCCGCTGCTCTTGTACAACCAGTGCGCGGCAACACCCGCTTCAGCAATGTTGTGCATTTCACGGCTACGGATTTGCACCTCGATAGGCGTGCCGAACGGACCGAACAGCGTGGTGTGCAGCGACTGATAGCCATTGGCCTTGGGAATCGCGATGTAGTCCTTGAACTTGCCTGGGATCGGCTTGTACAGCGCATGCAACGCACCTAAGGCCAGGTAGCAGGTCGGCGTATCCTTGACGAGGATGCGGAAACCGTAGATATCGAAAATTTCCGAGAATGTCCCGGTCTTTTCGACCATCTTCTTGTAGATACTATAGAGGTGCTTTTCACGGCCGGTGACTTCGGCTTCGATGTGCATGTCGGCCAGACGCTGCTTGATCGCATCGAGGATCTTGCCGACGACTTCCTTGCGATTGCCGCGCACCGCCTTGATGGATTTGGTCAGTACCGCGCAGCGCATCGGGTAGAGATTCTTGAAACTGAGGTCTTCCAGCTCCTGATAGATCGCGTTCAAGCCGAGACGGTTGGCGATGGGTGCGTAGATTTCCATCGTTTCGCGGCCGATGCGGCGACGCTTTTCCGGCGCCATGATGTCCAGCGTACGCATATTGTGCAGACGGTCCGCGAGCTTCACCAGGATGACGCGCACGTCCTGCGACATCGCCAGCAGCATCTTGCGGAAGTTTTCCGCCTGCGCGTGAGTGGCCGTCTGGAATTCGATCTTGTCCAGCTTGGAAACACCGTCCACCAGGTCGGCGACCGCCGGGCCGAACTGATCGGCCAGCTGTTGCTTGGTGACCTCGGTGTCCTCCATCACGTCATGCAGCAGCGCGGCCATGATGCTGGGCGGGTCCAGGTGCAGCTCGGCCAGAATGCAGGCGACGGTGACGGGATGGGAAATGTAGGCTTCGCCGCTTTTGCGCAACTGCCCTTCATGGGCAGCGGCACTGAAGCGATAAGCCGTCATCACTTGCGCGATGTCTTCCGGCTTGAGATATACCTTGAGCAGCTGGCTGAGCTGCGAGTCTTCGCTGTCGGCTGGCAGCAAAGGGGGAGCGGGTGGCGGTTTTACTGCGTGGATTCGACCACCCATTGCATCAAGCGATCCTTACGCCTGGCCGCGGTTGAGGATTTCCAGACCAACCTTGCCGGCGGCGATTTCACGCAGCGCGATTACGGTCGGTTTATCCTTGCCGGCGTGGCTGACCAGCGGCTCGGAGCCGTTGGCGACCTGGCGTGCGCGATAAGCAGCAGCCAGCGTCAAGTGAAAGCGATTGGGAATTTTTTCCAGACAGTCGTCTACGGTAATACGAGCCATGATGAATCCTTGTAAGACGTTCTCAACCTATGAAATTTTGAAGCAATTCCTGATACTGACGCAGCTGCTTTTCACCGCGCAAACGCTGCGCCCGGATGATCGCCAGCAGGTCATGAATTGCCGTTTCAAAACGATCGTTGATTATAACATAGTCGAATTCGCCCACATGGCTGATCTCCTCACGCGCCGCAGCCAGGCGCCGCGCGATAACCTCCTCGGAGTCCTGCGCTCGATGATGCAATCGACGCGCCAGTTCCTCGAGGGAAGGCGGCAGCACGAAAATGCCGATGGCGTTCGGATACAGGCTACGCACCTGCGCCGCGCCCTGCCAGTCGATCTCGAGCACCAGGTCGCGTCCCTCGGCAAGCAGCGATTCCACCAGCGTCTGCGAGGTGCCGTAACGGGCGCCATGCACCTCCGCACATTCCAGGAAATCGCCTTCCTGCAGCATGTGCAGGAAACGCTCCTCGCTGACGAAATGGTAATCCGACCCATCCTCCTCGCCGGGACGCATCGCCCGCGTGGTGTAGGAGACGGAGAGACTGACCGCCGGATCCATTTCCAGTAAAGAACGGACCAGACTGGTCTTGCCGGCGCCTGATGGCGCGGTCACGATAAAAAGGCTGCCTGTGTTTTTCATGAGTGTCATTCCAGATTCTGAATTTGCTCGCGCATCTGTTCGATCAGCACTTTGAGCTCCATCGACACCTGCGAAGTTTCGGTGGATACGGATTTCGAGCCCAGCGTATTTGCTTCGCGGTTAAGTTCCTGCATCAGGAAATCCAGACGCTTGCCGGCCGCACCATCTGCTCCCAGGATACGCCGCACTTCCTGCAGATGCGTGGTGAGGCGGCCAAGCTCTTCGTCCACGTCGATTTTTTGTGCGAACAGCGCCAGCTCCTGCCGAACGCGCTCATCGTCAACGGTTTGCATCGCCTCGCGCAGGCGCAGCGCCAGCTTTTCCTGATAGGCCTGCAGCAGCGCGGGCAGCAGCGGACGAACCTTTGCTACCTGCGTTTCCATCAATGTCACGCGCTCCAAAATAAGCGCTTTCAATTTTTCGCCTTCGCGCGCTCGCGAATCGGTCAGATCCTGCAAGCACTGCTGCAACGCGGCGACCAGGTCGGCCGCAAGCGCATCTCCAGAAACCTGCCCGGTTGCCAGCACGCCCGGCCAGCGCAGGATATCCGCCACGCTCAGCGGTCGACTTTGCGGGAAACGCTGCTGTACGGACGCACTCAGTTGCGCCAGCTGATCCAGAATCGTCGAATTGACCTCGCCGCCAAGCGCGGCATCCGGCGGCGTCACCAGCGTTACTCGGCATTCGATCTTGCCTCGGCGCAAACGCGCACCGATGGCTTCGCGCATGGCTGGCTCAAAGCTGCGCAAGGCGTCGTCCATGCGCATATGGACTTCGAGATAGCGATGATTCACTGCGCGCAAATCGAGCAGTAGGGTACCGGCCGCGGTTTCGCGCTCCAGCGCGGCAAAGCCGGTCATGCTGTAAATCATGGGTTTATCCTGACAATTTTTACCCAATCTTATCAAATCCGCGCACGTTCATGACAAAATAGGTTTCGCGTTTTGATTAAGCCATTGATCATGCAGGAACAACAGAACCGCCCTTTGCCATCCGACTATCAGTTGCAGGATTACCGGATCGACCGGGTACTGAGCGGCGGCGGCTTCAGCTTCGTCTACCTCGCACGCGACAAGCGCGGCAACAAGGTCGCGATCAAGGAATACCTGCC
>DATHWE010000084.1:0-15883 GCA_035460905.1 Methylophilaceae bacterium
ACATCGCAGTACAACTCCTGCACCTCGCAGCCGAGCGCGCGATAGAGCTTGCCGGCGAATGCACCCGCGACGCCGTTGCCGCAATCCACGGCAATTTTCATCGGCCGTACCAGCTTGATATCGCCGGCGATGCGGTCGATGTAGTCCTGTGCGATATCGTATTGACTATAGCTGCCATCGCCTGCGAAAAGTTCGCCGAGTGCGATTCGATTTCGTAGTCCCTGGATGGCGTCTCCCGAGAGTGTTTCGCCGCCCAACACCATCTTGAGGCCATTGTATTCCGGCGGGTTATGGCTGCCGGTCACCATCACTCCGCAGTTGGTGCCGAGATGGCAGGCGGCAAAATAGACCATAGGCGTCGCAACCATGCCGAGATCGATGACATGTACACCGGCTTTACGTATGCCGCGCGCGAGCGCTGCGGCAAGTTCCGGGCCGGACAAACGGCCATCGTAGCCTATGCAGATTTGTGTCTGGCGTCGTGCGGTGGCTTCGGAGCCGATGGCTTGGCCAATGGCTTCGACAATCTCAGGAGTGAGTGTTTTTCCGACGATGCCGCGGATATCGTAGGCCTTGAAGATTTCTTTTGGTAATTGCATGAAGAGGTCACTAAGTTAGTGGGGTTGTTCGAAAAGGTCGTGCAGCATCTGGTTGCCCCAGGTGATGGACGCCGCTTGCATTTCCATGAGCGAAGGGATGGTGATATTCAATGATTCCACGACTTCCGCGACCTCCTCGAATTCGCCGTTCTCGAGCTTTTCGCAGATGCGCAGCAACTGGCCGAGCTTGCCTTCACGCTTCAATAATGCGCGATGGATGTCCTCGACGAGATTCAGGTGCTGGAGGATGGTTTCCATCGATATGCCCAGCGCGCTATCCGCCAGCGAGAGCATGCCGGCAACATAAGCCTGTTCCGGAGCGATATTGGCTGAGCCTGCCATCAATTCCATCAGCCGAGCGCGATGCACAGCCAGTTCCAGCAGCGAAAGGCAGGATTGCTCGTTTTGCTGTGTGTAAAGCAGTACTTGCAGCCAGCGGCTGAGCTGGCGCATGCCCAGTATCTGGATCGCTTGCCGGATTGAGCCGATCTTGTGCGATGAAGTATAGAACGCCGGAGAGCTGATCAGGCGGAGCAGGCTGTAAGTCAGGCCGGGATTGCCTTTGAACGAGGTTTCGATTTCATCCAGCTCGGCATCGCTGCTTACCTTGGAAAGCAGATCGAGGACGACCAGTTTCGCGGGGTCGGTGATGCGTCCGCCATGCAGCGTGGGGTAAGCGAAGTAATATCCCTGGAAGAGATCGAAGCCGGCCTTGAGGCACGCCTGGTGAACTTCCTCAGTTTCCACTTTTTCCGCCAGCAGCTTGCAGGGCCAGCGTCTGAGATAGGCGACCAGTTCATCCAGCGCATTCAGGTCGGCGTGAAGTATGTCGACCTTGATGATGTCCACAAGGTCGAACAGTGGGCACGGGTCGGCATGAAACACGTAATCGTCCAGCGCAAATTCATAGCCCATCGCCTTCAACTCGCGAACGCGGGCCAGGATTTCTTCTGTCACTTCAATGTGCTCGAGAAGCTCCAGGGTAACCTTGTCCTTGGGCAGCAGGGTGATGGAGTCGTTCAAAAGTAAATGCTCTGCCACATTGATGAACAGCTTGCGCTTGCCCATCAGCTCGATCATGCCCAAATGGTTGCATATGTTGATAATGACGTTAGCCGTAGCCGTGGTGTCATCGAAAATATTCCCTGCTTCGGGTTGCGCGTCGCGGTACAACAACTCAATGGCGATGGTATTGCCATCGACGTCAAGGATGGGCTGGTGGGCAAAACAGTAGTCTTTGAGCTGTACGGCTGGCATGTTGGGTCTTTCATTTGGTTTTTATTGTTAATGAAAAGAAAACCCGTATGACGATAACGAGAATAAATTTCCCGGTAGCCCCGCTGTCATATAGTGAACACTTCTTAGACCGGTTGCTTTGCGCCCCCGCCTTTCGGACGGGTTAACCCTTCAAAGATTGACATTCTGGATTCTCCTGACAGGATGTCAATAGCCCTTAGGTCGGTGGTTGATTGTCTTTTTGTTAAAAAGATATCTATGTCTGATATAATGTCCCGTATGGAATTTTCTGCCGAATTGCTTCATAAATATTGCAAGGCCGGGCCGCGCTACACGTCGTACCCGACCGCTCCCTATTTCCACGAGAGCTTCGGCCCTGCGCAGTGGGAAGAAGAGTTGCGCGCCACGCAGGACAAAGGCCGCGATATCTCGCTTTACACCCACATCCCTTTCTGCGACACGCTGTGCTATTACTGCGGCTGCAACATGATCGCTACCAAGGACTACAGCAAGGCCAAGGCCTATCTGGAAGTCCTGTTCCGCGAAATCGACCAGGTGGCAGCGCTGACCAGCCCGCAAAGAAAAGTGCGGCAATTGCATTGGGGCGGCGGTACGCCGACTTACCTTCACCCCGACGATTTGCGTCGGCTTTACGATTACCTTGCCGGCAAATTCAGCATTGCAGCGGATGCAGAAATCGGCTGCGAAATGGACCCGCGCGAACTCACCTTCGAACATATCCGGGCCTTGCGCCAAAGCGGCTTCAACCGTGTCAGTCTTGGCGTGCAGGATCTGAACGACAAGGTGCAGCATGCCGTCAATCGCGTGCAGCCCGAGGCATTAATTCGTGAGGTGTATGGCTGGATCCGCGAGGAAGGATTCGAGAGCGTCAATTTCGACCTGATGGTCGGCTTGCCCCATCAGACGCCGGAAACCTTTGAGCGCACGCTGGAGACGGTGATTGGCATGGCGCCGGACCGTTTTGCCGTATTCAATTACGCGCATGTGCCGTGGATGAAAAAGCACCAGAAGCTGATCGCGGAAGAGACATTGCCGCACCTGGACCAGCGTCTGGCATTGCAGAAACTGACTCTGGAAAAACTGACCGCGGCCGGCTATGTGTATATCGGCATGGATCACTTTGCACGCCCCGATGACGAACTGGTGAAGGCACAAAAAGCCAAGACGCTGTACCGTAACTTCCAGGGCTACACCACGCACAAGGATTGCGACATCCTCGCTTTCGGTGTTTCGGCGATCTCACAGACCGACGATGTCTATGCGCAGAACGTGAAAGTGATCTCGGAATATCGCGAGAGGGTTGAGGTCGGCAAGCTGCCCGTCGAGCGTGGTCTGCGCATTTCTCGCGAGGACAAACTGCGGCGCGAGGCCATTACCCAGATCATGTGCGACCTGGAGCTGGACAAGGCGGCCTTCGGCAAGCAATGGAATATCGATTTCGACAGCCACTTCGCCGATGCGCTGGAAGAGCTGAAGGAAATGCACACAGACGGGCTGGTAGTGCTTGAGCCCGCGACGATCCGCGTAACCGAAGCGGGGCGGGTTTTCCTGCGTAATATCGCGATGGCATTCGACGGTTACCTGCGTCAGCAGGCGACCGACAAGCCGCGTTACTCCCGGACGATTTAAGCTTTATTCGGCTTCAGCGATCCAGGCCGCCTGGATCGCTTCCAGCACTTTCTCGCCGCCGCGGTTATGCTCGTCGTCGAAGTCATCCAGTCCGACAACATAGTTGTGCAAGTCGGTAAAGCGTATCGTGCGCGGATCAACGTCCGGGTGCTGGTCGTATAGCTCTTCGGCGATCTGTTGTACGTCAGTCCATTTCATTCGGTTTTCTCTCCCGGATTTATCTTTTAGCTCTTACATATTGATTAGGCCACTCCACGTCTACGCCCAGTTCGCGTGCAGCGCGTAGCGGCCAGTAGGGGTCCCGTAGCAGCTCGCGCGCGAGGAAAATCGCATCGGCCTGGCCATCCACAAGTATCTGTTCGGCCTGTGCCGGGGTGGTAATGATGCCGACGGCGCCCGTTGCGATGCCCGCCTCCTTGCGTACCCCGGCTGCGAATGGCACTTGAAAGCCGGGCCCGGCCGGAATCTGCGCATCCGGCACCATGCCGCCTGTAGAGCAGTCGATGAGGTCGATACCGATCTCCTTCAGCCATTTGGCGAATTGTATCGATTGCGCGAGATCCCAGCCGGCTCTTCCATTTAACTGCGGTACCCAATCCGTTGCCGAGATGCGCACGAAAACCGGCCATTGCGCCGGCCACAAGTCGCGTATTGTTTTGGCGACGCGCAGCGGCAAGCGGCAGCGGTTTTCCAGGCTGCCGCCGTATTCGTCATCGCGATGGTTAGCGAGTGGCGACAGAAATTCATTCAACAGGTAGCCGTGAGCGCAGTGCACTTCCGCAACCTCGAAGCCGGCGGCCAGCGCGCGGCAGGCGGCTTCGGCAAACAATTCGACGATGCCGTCGATTTCATCGGGGGTCAATGTATGCGGTACGCCGTGAGCCGGGCTGAACGGAATCGCCGAAGGAGCGACGGTTTGCCAGCCTCCGGCTCCCAAGGGGATGAACTGGCTGCCGGTCCAGGGCTGGGTGCATGACGCTTTGCGGCCGGCGTGTGCGATCTGGATGCCGGGCACCGAACCTTGGGCGCGGATGAAGTCGGTAATCGGGCGGAACGCGGCGGTATGTGCGTCCGACCATATGCCGGTACACCAAGGGGTGATCCGGCCCTCGGGGCATACAGCAGTCGCTTCGGCCATCACCAGTGCCGCACCTCCGACGGCGCGGCTGCCGTAATTGACCAGATGCCAGTTGTTGGGCATGCCGCCATCGGCCGAGTATTGGCACATTGGCGAAACAACGATGCGGTTCTTGAGCGCGATCTCCCTCAGTTTGAGCGGGCTGAAAAGCTGTGCCATTACGACTCCGTAAATACAGGGATATGGCCGATTTTCGCGCGCCACTCGATGGGGCCGCTGACATGAACCGAATGGCCCTCGGTGTCCACCGCAACCGTCACCGGCATGTCTTCCACCTCGAATTCGTAGATGGCCTCCATGCCGAGATCGGGAAATGTGACGATGCGAGCGGATTTGATGGCTTTGGAAACCAGGTAAGCGGCCCCGCCGACTGCGATCAGGTATACCGATTTGTGGCGGCGGATCGTGTCGACGGTCGCTTCGCTGCGTTCGGCCTTGCCTATCATGCCGAGCAGGCCGGTATGTTCCAGCATGAAGTCGGTATATCGGTCCATGCGGGTTGCGGTAGTGGGACCCGCCGGGCCGACGGCTTCGTCGCGCACTGGGTCGACGGGGCCGACGTAATAGATAAAGCGGTTTGTGAAGTCTACGGGCATGGGCTCGCCGCGCGCGGCCATTTCAGCCAAACGGCGGTGCGCGGCATCGCGGCCGGTCAGCAACTTGCCGGACAGCAGCAGCTTTTCGCCAGGTTGCCATTGTGCGATGTCGGTAGAGGTCAATTGATCGAGATTGACGCGACGCATCGGCGCGCCGGCGTCCAGTGCAATCTGCGGCCAGTCTTCCAGTTTTGGCGTGGGCAATTGCGTCGGTCCGCTCCCATCCAGCATGAAATGCACGTGGCGCGTGGCGGCGCAGTTGGGGATCATCGCAACCGGCAGGGACGTGGCGTGCGTCGGGTAGTCCAGCACCTTGACGTCCAGTACGGTGGTGAGGCCGCCCAGTCCTTGCGCGCCGATGCCGAGGCGGTTGACCTTTTCGTAGAGCTCCAGTCGCAATTCCTCGGCGCGATTCTGTGGACCGCGCGCTTTGAGCTCCTGAATGTCGATGGAAGCCATCAGCGACTCCTTGGCTAACAGCACCGCTTTTTCTGCGGTGCCGCCGATGCCGATGCCGAGCACGCCGGGCGGGCACCAGCCGGCGCCCATTTTGGGCACGGTTTCCAGTACCCATTCGACGATGTCGTCGGAAGGCTCCAGCATTGCGAACTGGGCCTTGTTTTCGGAACCGCCGCCTTTGGCTGCAATCCGGATATCCACCTTGTCGCCCGGCACCAGTTCGACGTGCACGATGGAGGGCGTGTTGTCGCGCGTGTTTTTACGGTTGCCCGCCGGGTCGGCGACGATGGAGGCGCGCAGAACGTTGTCCGGATTGCGGTAGGCGCGACGTACGCCTTCATCGACCATGTCCTGCAGGCTCTTGTCGGTGTCCCAATTTACCTGCATGCCGACCTTGACGAAGGCAGTGACGATGCCGGTGTCCTGGCACAGCGGGCGCTGCCCTTCGGCGCAGAGGTAGGAGTTCACCAGGATCTGTGCGATGGCGTCGCGCGCGGCAGGCGATGGCTCGCGCTGCCATGCCTCATGCATCGCATGCAGGAAGTCTGGCGAGTGGTAATAGGAGATATATTGCAGGGCGTCGGCGATGCTGTCGACGAAGTCCTTTTCGCGGATAAGGTTCATGCTGGAGACCGCTGATTCAATTGCAGGATTATAGCGCGCTGCAGGCAAAAAAAGACCCGCCGGACGGTCGTGTTGTTATTCGCCTGGCGGGGTTTGGTGGAAGACGATGGAGAGATCGCTCGCCTAGGCATGAGCAAACCATATGCCAGCACTGAGGTGCATGTAAAACAAGGGGTTGCGTGAGGGTTGGGATGGTCACACTGGTTGATCGGAACCGCAGCGGCTGTAAACAGCCATTCCGGTAATTCCATGCGGCCTCGAGGATGCGAGGGAGAGGCTTAACATGTTAGAATTCAACCATTTTGCATCCCGGAAATCGACCCATGTTCAGCTACTCCAAAACCCTCAACTCGTGTGACGCGGAAATCTGGCAAGCCATCGAAGGCGAACGTCAGCGTCAGGAACATCATATCGAGCTGATCGCCTCCGAAAACTACACCAGCCCGGCCGTCATGCAGGCCCAGGGTTCGCAACTGACCAACAAGTACGCCGAAGGGTATCCGGGCAAACGTTTCTACGGCGGCTGCGAGTATGTTGACCAGATCGAACAGATCGCTATCGACCGTGTGAAGAAGCTGTTCGGCGCCGAGTACGCCAACGTGCAGCCACACTCCGGCTCGCAAGCCAATCAGGCAGTGTATTTCTCCATCCTCAAGCCGGGCGATACGGTGATGGGCATGAACCTAGGTCACGGCGGCCACCTGACGCACGGCTCCCCGGCTAACCTGTCCGGCAAGCTGTTCAACATCGTTGCCTATGGCGTGAACGACAAGGAAGAAATCGACTACGACGACATGGAGCGCGTAGCGATCGAAAAGCAACCCAAGCTGTTGATCGGCGGCGCTTCGGCTTATGCACTGCGCTTCGACTGGGCACGCATGGCCGAAATCGCCAAGAAGGTCGGCGCCTATTTCATGGTCGACATGGCGCACTATTCCGGCCTGATCGCCGCCGGCGTGTATCCGAATCCGGTGCCGCATGCGGACTTCGTCACCTCCACCACCCACAAGACCCTGCGCGGCCCGCGCGGCGGCATTATTCTGGCCAAGGCGGAATACGAGAAATCGATCAACTCCAACGTATTCCCGTCGCTGCAAGGCGGCCCGCTGATGCACGTGATCGCCGGCAAGGCGGTGGCCTTTGCTGAAGCAATGACGCCAGAATTCAAAGTGTATCAGGAGCAAGTGCTGAAGAACGCTGTTGTGCTGGCGCAAACCCTGGCCGAACGCGGCGTGCGCATTATCTCCGGCCGCACCGAATCGCACATGTTCCTGGTCGACCTGCGTCCCAAGGGCCTGACCGGCAAGGCCGCCGACGCGGCACTGGGCCTGGCGGATATCACCGTCAACAAGAACTCCATCCCCAACGATCCGGAAAGCCCGTTCGTTACCTCCGGCATCCGTATCGGCTCACCGGCGATCACCACCCGAGGCTTCAAGGAAGAAGAAGCCCGCCAGGTCGCGCACTTCATCGCCGACGTGCTGGATTCGCCGACCGACGAAGCCAAGATCGCTGCTGTGCGCGAAAAGGTCCACGCATTGACGGCTCGCTTCCCGGTTTACGGCTGAGAAGCTGTGAAAAGTGAAAGGTGAAAAGTGAAACGTAAAACCTCTTTAGTGAAATGTTTGCCGGAATCTCAACAGTTTCCGGGTTGTCCATATTTCACATTTCACGTTTCACATTTCACGCTCTTCGCATCATGAAGTGTCCTTTCTGCGGCGCCGACGATACTCAAGTCATTGACTCCCGAGTCAATGACGAGGGCGACACCATACGTCGTCGTCGTCGCTGTGCTTCCTGCGAGAAGCGTTTCACCACCTACGAAAAAGCGGAACTGCACATGCCGCAGGTGGTCAAGCAGAACGGGACGCGCGAGGAGTTCTCGCGTGACAAGCTGCGGCTGTCGTTTACTCGGCCGCTGCACAAGCGGCCGGTGTCCATGGAACTGGTGGACCGCGCCGTCGATAACATCATGCAAAAGATCCTTGGCCGCGGCGAGCGCGAGATCCAGTCGCGCGAGCTGGGCGAGGCCGTGATGCAGGAATTGCGCCTTCTCGACAAGGTGGCTTACATCCGTTTCGCATCGATTTACCGCAGCTTCCAGGACGTGGACGATTTCCATGACGTGATCCGCGACCTGGATACCACCGCCCGGCGCAGTACCGACAAATCGGAGAAATGACGTGGAAGAAAAACCGCAAAAGCTGCTGACAGGTCTTGCCATTGCATTTGCGGTTTTCACCTTGCTGGTGACCATCGTCTTCTTCGGCTGGTGGGCATTCAAGGAACGTCTGGTATTCGGCGACGAGCCTTTCGACGCAGTGCTCTGGATGAATCCCGAGCCGGCGCATCCCTGCGAGCGCGGCGACATGGTGCTGGACATCAAACGCCGCCTGCTCAAGCCTGGCATGACCAAGTCCGAAGTGATGATGCAGTTGGGACGCCCTTCCTGGGAGGAAACCACCCAGATTGAATACGACCTAGGCGTTTGCCTGTGGGTTGTCCATGGCCTGCGCCTGTATTTCGACCAGCAGGAGCGGCTGGTTCATAGCGCCATCGTGCAGCATTGATTCCATGTTGCATTCAAACGAATACTGCGTTGTCGTCGCTTGCCGTACTACTTGTACTGTAGCTCCGGCATTGCCTGTACCAAAACCAATGGTTTCGGTACAGGCAATAACGCCGCCTTCGGCGGCATTAGCCTACACTGAAACTGACGTTTTCTTCGCGACTCTGTCTTGTCTTCATTTGACTGCACCATGGATACATTGACTCTTGCTCCGCAATACTGATAACCCCATGTTCTCCGCCGACGACCACCGATACATGACGCAGGCGTTGCGCTCGGCGGAGCTCGGCCTCTACACCACCACACCCAATCCCCGTGTCGGCTGCGTGATCGTCAAGGACGGCTTGGTGATCGGCGAAGGCTGGCACGAGCGCGCCGGCGGGCCGCATGCCGAAGTCCACGCCCTGCGCCAGGCGGGTGAGGCAGCCAGAGGGGCCGACGTTTATGTGACGCTTGAACCTTGCAGCCATCACGGACGCACTCCGCCTTGCGCGCAGGCGCTGGTGGATGCCGGCGTGCGTCGTGTGGTGGCGGCGATGAGCGATCCCAACCCCAGGGTCGCGGGTAGCGGACTCAAGCTGCTGGAATCGCATGGCATCGAAACCCGTGGCGGCTTGATGGAAAAGGAAGCGCAACAGCTCAATCCCGGTTTCATCTCGCGCATGACGCGCGGCCGGCCGTGGGTGACCGTAAAAGTGGCGGCGAGTCTGGATGGGCGTACCGCCCTCGCCAACGGCGTCAGCCAATGGATTACCGGCCCTGCTGCGCGCAGCGACGTGCAACGCTGGCGTGCCCGATCCTGCGCAATACTCACCGGTATAGGCACGGTACTCGCGGACGATCCGCAAATGACCGTGCGTGAATTCGATATAGGCCGCCAGCCGCTGCGCGTGGTGGTGGACAGTACATTGCGCATTCCTCCCGAAAGCAAAATACTGCAAGGCGGCAATACCCTCATTGCCTGCTTCGAAGGGCAAACGCAAAAAGTCGAGACTTTGCGCGGCCTGGGTGTGACGGTTCTTGAGCTCCCGGCGAGTAATGGCCGTGTTTGCCTCGTCAGCCTGATGCAGGTCCTGGCCGCACGTGAAATCAATGAAGTGCTGGTGGAAGCGGGCGCCCATCTTAATGGGGCGCTGTTACAAGAAGGGCTGGCTGACGAATTGCTGATGTATTACGCTCCGGCTTTGCTGGGTGATGCGGCGCGCGGCATGTTCGTATTGCCGGAGCTGGCCGATATGTCGCAGCGTGTCGAGCTCGATATTCTGAGCCTCGATCAGGTAGGGCAGGATATCCGTGTCCGCGCGCGGCCTCGTCGATAGTCATTGCCACCTGGATGCGGCCGAGTTCGACGCGGACCGCGATTCCGTCGTCGAACAAGCCCGGAAAGCCGGAGTTGCGAAAATTGTAGTGCCGGCAATCGGGCGCGCAAATTTCGATACGGTACTGGCGCTGGCGGAGCGTTATTCCGGCTGTGTTCCTGCTCTCGGCATTCACCCTTTATTTGCTGAACAAGCTCTGCCGGAAGACCTGGATGTGCTGCGCGGGAAGCTACAGAGCGCTCGCCCCGTTGCTGTCGGCGAAATCGGCCTCGATTTTTTTGTCGAAGGACTGGATCGGGAGAGGCAGGAATATTATTTTGTTCAACAGCTGAAGCTGGCACAGGAGTTCGATCTTCCCGTGATACTCCACGTGCGCCGCTCGGTCGATCAAATACTCAAGCATCTCCGACGCATCAAGGTCAGGGGTGGCATTGCCCATGCATTCAATGGCAGCCGTCAGCAGGCGGATATTTTCATTAAGCTGGGGTTCAAACTCGGATTCGGCGGTGCAATGACCTGGCCGCGCGCATTGCATTTGCGGGAATTGGCGACGACCTTGCCTTTGGAAAGTATCGTGCTGGAAACCGATGCACCGGATATTCCGCCGGCATGGATAGGCAGGAACGGACGTAACAGCCCGGCGCAGTTGCCAGAAATTGCTCGCGTTCTTGCCCAGCTTCGAAAGATCGCTGTACAGGAAGTGATTGAAAAAACGACGCAAAATGCCCATGAAGTGCTACCCCATATGGGGTAATTATGCACACGACCTCATGTAGTACTTTAAGAAACGCAGCAAACTCCCGAGTTTGTTTGGGTGTTTTTCAAGTAATTGATAATTAACGGTTTAATTTTATCGTGTAAATTGTAGGCGAATGTAAAAATACGTTACGCTGGCTTGAGTTACGGTTTTAAGTCACAGATATTCACAGATTTATCCACAGTTTTTGTGGATAGCGCCGAGAAAGAGATTAGAGCTTGAAAATACGCGGTTTTCACTATCGGACCATTTGGCCATCGACCGATGCTTCGGCAATCGAGATCATCGACCAGACGCTGTTGCCGCATGCATTTGAAATAAAGCGGCTTTCATCGGTGAGCGAAGTTGCGCAGGCGATCAAGACCATGCAGGTGCGCGGCGCGCCATTGATCGGTGCCGCTGCCGCATACGGCGTGACGCTGGCGATGCAGGAGTCCGGCGACGACGATCGTCTCCAGCAGGTGGGGCGCATCCTGATTGCGACACGGCCGACGGCAGTCAACCTGCGCTGGGCGGTCGAGCGCATGACGAGCCGTTTGCAGGCGCTGCCGAAAGCAAGGCGCGCGGAAGCCGCGTGGCTGGAAGCGGCAGCCATCTGCGACGAGGACGTGGCAGCCAACAAGGCACTGGGCGAACATGGGCTGGCAATGCTGAAAACGATGCATGAGAAACTCGGGCGTCCGCTGAATATCCTGACGCACTGCAATGCGGGCTGGCTGGCCACTGTTGATTGGGGCACGGCGCTTGCCCCGATATACGCGGCGTCCGATGCCGGCATCCCGCTGCATGTGTGGGTAGATGAAACCCGTCCGCGCAATCAGGGAGCGAGTCTCACGGCATGGGAGCTGGGCCAGCACGGCGTACCGCATACCGTGATCGCGGATAATGCCGGCGGCCATCTGATGCAGCACGGGCAGGTGGATGTTGCGATTGTCGGTGCCGACCGCGTGACCTGCACGGGCGATGTCTGCAACAAGATCGGTACATATCTCAAGGCGCTGGCGGCCCACGATAACGGTGTGCCTTTCTATGCAGCAGTGCCCTCGCCGACCATCGATTGGACTTTGAGCGACGGCCTGCGCCAAATTCCCATTGAAGAGCGCGACGCGGAAGAGGTCGCCTGGATGCAGGGGCGCCTTGAAAACGGTACGATGGGACGCATCAATATCCTGCCGGAAGGCAGTCGGGCGGCGAATCCCGCATTCGACGTTACCCCGGCGCGCCTGATGACCGGCATCATCACCGAGCGCGGCATTTGCGCGCCCGATCAATTGAGGAGTCTGTTTCCGGCATGAGTCATTTACGCGAACAATTGCTGGCCATTTCCAGGAAACTCTGCGAACTTGGGCTGAACCGCGGTACCTCCGGCAATGCCAGCGTGCGCGACGGCGCAGGATTCCTCGTCACCCCGACGGGCATGGCCGTCGAGGAAATGACGCCGCGCGACATGGTGTGGATGAGCATCGACGGCAAGGTGCAGGGCGAGCGCCAGCCTTCCAGCGAATGGCGTTTTCATCGCGACATCCTGCAGGCGCGGCCGGAAGTCGGCGCCGTGATCCATACCCATGCGATGTTCGCCACCACGCTGGCCTGCCTGCATCGCGAGATTCCGCCATTCCATTACATGATCGCCGTGGCCGGAGGCGACACGATACGCTGTGCGCCGTATGCCGTGTTCGGCAGTCAGGCGCTCTCGGACGCGGCGCTGTCCGCCTTGCAGGATCGCAAGGCCTGCCTGCTCGCCAATCATGGCATGATCGCCGTTGGGCACGACCTCGATCAGGCGCTTTCGGTAGCTGTGGAAGTCGAGACGCTCTGCGAGCAATATTGGCGCACATTGCAGGCCGGCGAGCCGAAGTTGCTGAGCGCCGAACAAATGACCGAAGTGATGGAGCAGTTCAAGGGCTATGGGAGCTGGAAGCAATAGCACAGTCGCTGCGCTTCTGGCTGGCGTCAGCGCCGGCATTCTGTCTACGGTTGCGCAACTTCTGCTGTGGGTCGCTTTCGGCGAGGATGCGCTTGGCTTGTTGTGGCGCGATTCCCGACTGACGGCTGCGCTGGTGCTGGGCCATGACGTCTTGCCGCCGCCTGCGACATTCGATAGTGAAGTGATGCTGACGGCGACGGCGATCCATTTTTTGCTGTCGATTTTTTATGCGGCGGCATTGCTGCCGGTGAGACGATCAGGCCCGGCAGTCTCTCTTATGGCAGGGGCCGGCTTCGGCATTGCGCTTTATTTCGTCAATATGCACGGGTTCACAGCCATTTTCCCCTGGTTTGCCGAAGCGCGTAGCGGTATTACCTTGGCGACGCATGTCGTGTTCGGCGTGGCCGTGTCGATGTCATACCAATATCTGGGTGCCTTGCGCCGAGACTGATCGCAGTAATTTCTGACGGCGTCGACGGCTAATGTTGGTGGATTTGAACCAGCCGCGCATTCAGCCGCCGGGCAAGGCCTTCGCCGCCTTGCTGCATCAGGATGTCGTGATTCCAGCGGAACAACGGACTGGCCACGGGGCTCAGCAAACGCATCCATAATGCTGCGGGACGAACCTGCCATTCGTAGCGGGCAACGGTCAGTGCTCCGTCATTGGCGAAGGACCAGCGGCCGATGCCTTCCACATCGCCGCTCGCCACCCCCTCGACCATGGTCTGCAATTCCATGTGCGTTACCTGCACATCGAACGTTAGCCGATAGGGCAGGCGTCCTTTCCAGGTATAACGTCGCACGCTGCCGATGCCGTCCGCATCGCCGACAAAGAGTTCCTCGACTTTTTCGACCCCCGGCCACCATTCCGGCCAGGCCAGTGAATTTTCGATAGCCTTGCAAACCGCTGCGAGCGGCGCTTCAAGTTGCCAGATCGTGAGAAAACGGTATTCGCTCATCAGTCCTGCGGATTGAATAGGGTGGATGGCAGCATGGGATCAATTTCCACATCGTCCATGCGCACGGTTTCGAGGATGGCGTCCTCGCGGTCGTGGCTGACGACTTTGACCGGAAAAAGCGTTGCCGCATCCAGCCATAACTCGTAACGGTGGACGCCCGCGACGGTAAAGTCGCCATCTCCGGCAACGTCGATAAATTGTGTAGCCCGCTGTTCCAGCATGCGTTCGCCATGTAGCTTTTGCGAGCCGCCCTGCTTGAGAGCCTTGACGTTGTCGAGCAAGGCGCCGACGTCCGACCGGTCAACGCGTTGACCGCGGGGGCTGCGGATGAGCGGATTGCCGGGGTTGAGTTTCAGCTCGGGAAAACGCCCGGCGCCAAAGGGCCACAGGCGCACGCGTTGCGTATCGGGATCGTAGACCAGCACCGCGCCGGCATGCGGGCGGATGAACTCCATGCGTATCCGTCCTGGCTTGCTGTAAAAATAGCGCAGATGCTCTTCGCCGTCGGCATGGGACGAATGCAGGGTGGCGCGATAAGTCTGGATCGCGTGGAAGCGCTCGATGGCGCTATCCAGCAGATCGGTTCCCGAAACGGTCAGCGCAACAGTCATCAATAATGTACTCAGCATGCGGTCATTCGATGATTTCGAGGATGCCTTCCATGCCTTTGTCGCGATGACTTTTCAGGAAGAGCAGCTTGTTCTTGCAATAGAACGGGTAGCTGCCCGTGGCCGTTGGCGTGAAGCGAATTTTCCTGACCTCGGAGCTCAGTTTTTCATTGACCTGAATGCCGGCCTCGGGCGCGTCGATGACGAGGGTATGCGGTACGATGCCACGCTCCAGCGTGACGCCGAACTCTACCGGGACGTTGACCTTGACGATCACGCGGTTGGGGCGGAAGAAATAGTTACCGCCGACGATGCTGACATGCTGGATGCCGTCGGGGGCAGTGAATGCTCGGTAGGTTTCGTCAGGCTGAGGCGTCGAAGGTGGCGGCTCATCGGCGAGGGAGGGGGTGGCGATGAACGCCGCGACAAAGCAAATGCAGGCAAGTACGGATTTCATGATTTCCTCCTTGCGCCCAACAATACACAAGAGCGAGCGCGTGTAGAAACGATGGAGTTTCATTCGATGCCTTCAATCGGATATTACTCCTTTTGTCCAGCTTCAGTATTCCCAGGTTTCGTTGTGACCCCATCCCGTTTCCGGTAAAATGGCACCCCGTCCGCCTCACTCAAAAAGCTTTCCTCATGACCAAATATGTATTCGTCACCGGCGGCGTGGTTTCTTCCCTGGGCAAGGGCATTGCAGCCGCATCGTTAGGGGCAATCCTCGAGTCCCGCGGCATCCGGGTCACCATGCTCAAACTGGATCCCTACATCAACGTGGATCCCGGCACCATGAGTCCGTTCCAGCACGGCGAGGTGTTCGTCACCGACGACGGCGCCGAAACCGACCTCGACCTGGGCCACTACGAACGCTTCATCAGCGCCCGCATGGGCAAACGCAACAATTTCACCACCGGCCAGGTGTACGAGAACGTCATCCGCAAGGAGCGACGCGGAGAATACCTCGGCAAGACGGTGCAGGTGATCCCGCACATCACCGATGAAATCAAGGCCAACATCAAGCGCGGTGCCGAAGGCGCCGAAGTCGCCATCGTCGAAGTCGGCGGTACGGTGGGCGACATCGAATCACTGCCGTTCCTGGAAGCCATTCGCCAGATGGGCATTGAAGAAGGTCGCGGCAATGCCTGCTACGTACACCTGACTTTGCTGCCATGGATTCCCACGGCCGGCGAGCTGAAGACCAAGCCGACGCAGCACTCGGTGAAGGAGTTGCGCGAAATCGGTATCCAGCCCGATATTCTTTTGTGCCGTGCCGACCGGGCTATCCCGGACGACGAGCGCAAGAAGATCGCGCTGTTCACCAACGTTGCGCCGGAAGCGGTCATTTCCGCGGTTGATGCCGACTCCATCTACAAGATTCCCGGCATGCTGCACGACCAGATGCTGGACGAGATCGTCTGCCACAAGCTCGGGATACTCGC
>DATHWE010000085.1:0-5809 GCA_035460905.1 Methylophilaceae bacterium
GCTTAAATTGGAATGATCGTTCCCATTAAAAACTCTTTCATCAACCATTCCATCTTCAAAGGAATTCATCATGAGCACTGACAAACAACCCACCATCGCCGTTCTCGGAACAGGCCTGATCGGCGCCCCTGTCGCGCGCAATCTGCGCAAGCGGGGCTTCACGGTACATGCCTGGAATCGCACCGCCGCCAAAGCGCATGCCCTGGCGAATGACGATATCCAAGCATTCGACAACCCGGCCGATGCGGTACGCGGTGCCGACATCATCGTGACCGTGCTCAAGGATGGCCCCAGCGTCGAGCAGGCCATACAGGCTGCGGCACCAGCTTTGGGCAAGGGAGCCGTCTGGCTGCAGCTGAGTACGGTCGGCGTCGAGGCCATCGTGACGCTTGCCGAGTTTGCCGAGCAGCATGGTCTGGTGTTCTATGACGCACCGGTACAGGGCACTCGCCAGCCGGCCGAGCAAGGCCAACTGGTCATCCTGGCCTCTGGTCCGCTCGATCAGCGCGAAGTCGTTCAACCGGTCTTCGATGCCATCGGCAAGCGTACCTTGTGGGTGTCGGAGCAAACGGGTTCCAGCAGCCGCCTGAAGCTCGCGCTCAATAGCTGGGCTTTTGCGCTGACCCACGGCCTTGCCGAAAGCCTGGCGCTTGCCAAGGGGCTGGGAGTCGATCCGGCGCTGTTGGTGGATGTGGTCACGGGCGGCCCGATGGACAGCGGCTATTTCCAGGCCAAGGCTGCCGCCATCCTGGCCGAGAACTACGCCGCCAGTTTCTCCATCGCCAATGCGGTAAAGGATTCCCGATTGGTGGTCGACGCGGCCGCCCAGGCCGGGGTGCGGGTGGATGCAGCACAGGCCGGCCTCCGGCGCTTCGAGCGTGCCCTTGAAGCCGGGCACGGCGACAAGGACATGGCCGCGTCCTACCTCGCCTGACATTCAAGAGAACGAGAACCATATGAGCATCCGAGAAAACGAAGACTCCGCAGCGGTAGCGCCTGCGGCAACCGCCGAGGGGTTTCCGATATGGAAGCTGCTGGCATTCACGATGGGCCGGCTTCCTCGCTATCATGACCGAGACCATGCCGGCCGGCCTGCTGCCGCAGATCGGCCAGGGTTTGGCCCTGGCAGGCCAATTGGTGACACTCTATGCCTTGGGTTCGGTGACCTTCGGCGGTGCGCCCACGCTGTTGCAAACCGCGCTGGCCGATACGGCTGGGGATGGCGCGGACGTGGTGCAATCCATGCTGGTGACTGTCTTCAATCTGGCGGTGGCGGGCGGCGGTGGCGGCGGCGTGATGCTGGAGCGATTCGGACCTGCCTCTTTTCCCTGGGCTCTGGCGATGCTCGCGCTGTTCGGCCTGTCCGTGGTCTGGTCAGCCAAGGCGCATGGTTTCAAGCCGGGCCATCGCGTCGCTACCGCTTGAGGTGACACGATGGCAAGGGAGGCGATTAGTACCTGGCGTCCCTCGCGCCTGCGTCTGGGAATCAACCGATCTGGTGACTTCGGATTGGTTGCCGCTGAATCCCCCCTTCACGGCAATACTCTGGCGAGTGCTGCCGGTGCCAGCGGGCGCTACGCCATGCTCGATGATGGCGTGGAGGCCAGTCTGGTTCCGTGGCGGCCAGTGATCGAACAGCGATTGGGACAGCAGATCGCCGCGACGATGCGCGGAAGCGGGGTGTCTTGGGAGTTGGGACGGCAGCGTGGGCCAGAAATTGGATAACACACAGCCTTTCCCGTCCGAAGTCTGGCTTCAATGTCCCTCGAGTGGCGCTGCGGACATTTCTGCCAATAACTGCGCCAGTGCCTCGGCAGCAGATGTCTTGCCCGACACATTCCAAATCAGCCGGAAGCTGGCATCAGGCAAAGGCGGCAGGCCATACCGGCCATCGACGACAATCATTCCAAGCTCCAGGTCCTCCTGCGGCAACACTGTGATGGCGAGCCCTGCCTGCACGGCCGCACGCAGGCCCCGCTGGCTGGGCGAGGTGAAGGCCATCCGCCAGCCGATTCCCGCCTGGTCCAAGGCATCGGTGCCGACCTGTCGGTGCATGCAGGGCTTGGGTGCGAAAGCCAGAGGCAGCGGAGCGTGCACGGCCAAGTCGAAACCTTGCGCCGCGGCCCAGACGAACCGGGTTTGCCGCAGTAGGTCCGCACCCTGATCGCCATCCAAGGACAGGGTGACAGCGAGGTCCAGCGCATTGCCATCGACCTGGGCGCGCAAAGCCAAGTAGGTATCGACCGTCACGTCCAGCCGCACCGCGGGAAATAAACGCGCGAACCGGGCCAACAGGGACGGCAAGCGATCACCAATGAAGTTCTCCGGGACACCGAAACGCACGGCACCCGTGACCGGCGAACGGTGGAAACGCTGCGCCAGGGCATCTTGCGCCCGCAGGATTTGTTCGGCGTGGCGCAGGAAGTCCTCGCCGTCTTCGGTCAACGTCAGGCTGCGCGTGGTGCGCACGAGCAATGCGACCCCGACCTGTTCCTCCAATCTGCGGATTTGGTGGCTAACGGCCGATTGGCTCAGGTGCAACCGCTCGGCGGCTCGGGTGAAGCCGCCGAGCGACTGCACGGCAACAAAGGCACGCAGTAGGAACGGGTCGAAATCCATCACATCAACTCATGATAGTAATTGATGAATTATACAAAATTAAATCATTTCCATCATTTATTGATTATCTCCAGAATCGAATCCATCGAGTGCCCCACGCATTCAGTCTGCTTACCTGGGCTTTTCCCAAGTGTCGGATCGAGAAGACATCGAGGGGCAGATCTGCGTATCGAGGAAAACCTATGATGTCTCTCTCTCCTTCCCACAAAAATTCCATCACGCTGGCGGCCGCCTGTCTGGCCTCTCTGATGTTCGGTCTCGAGATCTCCAGCGTGCCGGTGATCCTGCCCATTCTTGAAACTGTTCTGCACAGCGACTTCAAGGACCTGCAATGGATCATGAATGCCTACACCATCGCCTGCACGACGGTACTGATGGCAACCGGCACGCTGGCGGACCGCTACGGGCGCAAGCGCGTGTTTCTGATCTGCCTGCTGCTCTTCGGTATCACGTCGCTGATCTGTGGGCTGGCCAATAGCTCGGCGCTGCTCATCGCCGGCCGGTTCTTGCAGGGCTTGGCCGGCGGTGCAATGCTGGTCTGCCAGTTCGCAGTGCTCTCTCATCAGTTCCCGACTGGCGCGGCGCGCGCGAAGGCCTTCGGTATCTGGGGCATCGTGTTCGGCGTCGGCCTGGGCTTCGGCCCGATCATCGGCGCGGGGATTGTGGCCGTGTCGAGCTGGGAATGGGTTTTCCTGGCTCATGTTCCCCTTGCCGTTACCGGGCTCGGCCTCACCATTGCAGGCGTGGACGAGTCGCGTGATCCTCAGAGTCGCAGACTTGACCTCCTGGGCATTGTTTCGCTGTCGATCGCCGTGTTTGCCCTGGCCTGGTTTATCACCCAAGGTCCGGCATCGGGTTTCACAAGCGTCGCATCCCTTGCCAGTTTGGTTGCAGCGATTGGAAGCTTCGTCGTCTTCGTGGTGGCAGAGCAGCGAGCCGACGATCCGATGTTCGATTTCTCGGTGTTCCGTAT
This sequence comes from Methylophilaceae bacterium, assembly GCA_035460905.1. Classification (GTDB taxonomy): domain Bacteria; phylum Pseudomonadota; class Gammaproteobacteria; order Burkholderiales; family Methylophilaceae; genus MM2. The sequence goes on from DATHWE010000085.1 coordinate 3,593, forward strand.
TCGCCGCTTCTCCGGCGCCTTGCTTGGCTCGGTTGGCATGAACTTCAGCTTCTGGCCGTTCATGATCTATCTGCCGCTGTATTTTCAGAACGGACTGGGCTATGCCAGTCTGGCAACCGGCCTTTCGCTGCTGGCCTATACCTTGCCGACGTTGGTGCTTCCACCGCTTGGAGAATGGCTAGCGCTGCGATATCGGGCAGAGGTCGTGATTCCCGCAGGTTTGTTCACGATCGGCTCGGGATTCTTTCTGATGACGTGGGGAAGCAGCGCCGCAAACGCAAGCTGGCTGACAATGCTGCCGGGTTGCCTACTGGCGGGCATTGGACTCGGGCTGACCAACACGCCCGTGACCAACACCACGATCGGCGCGGTACCCACAGGACGTGCCGGAATGGCCTCGGGCATCGACACCAGCGCCCGCTTGATCAGCCTGGCGGTGAATATCGCCTTGATGGGCTTCATTCTGGTGGAGGGGATCTTCTCCTACCTGCGCGACAAGCTTCCGACAGGAACCGACCGTGCACAACTCCGATCGCTGGCGGAACGCCTCTCAGGGGGAGTATCGGACGCGCTCGGGCAAGGCAGCGCGGGACTGGCCGTCCCGGCCGACATGGCGACGGGAGCGCTGACGCAAGGCTTCCGCTGGGTGATGCTTTACGGCGCGGTCAGCGTGTGGCTCCTTGCGTTTGCGAGCCTGCTGGTCTTTGGCTTGCTCGGCGCAGCACGTCGTGCAGATATGCCGTCGCAGGAATCCACGTGAATGGAAATGCGCCATCTGCGCTGCTTCCTGGCCGTGGTCGAAGAACTCCATTTCGCCCGCGCCGCCGAGCGGCTGCACATCGAGCAGTCGCCGTTGTCGCGCGCCATCAAGAAACTGGAAGAAGACCTGGGGGCACAGCTTTTTATCCGTACGACTCGCAGCACGCGGCTGACCCGTGCAGGCAAGCTCTTCCTGGAGCACATGCCACGCGTGTTCACCGCCTTGCAGCCCGGCGCAACATGAACATCCAGCCGACGCTGACGGCACGGCCGGGGCTGCCGGTGCGGGTGATCGTGGCCAGGGACTTGGTGCTCCGACCGTACCAGCCGATGTTTTTCAACCGGGGGGCTTCGCGATGATCCCGACACGCAGGCTGCGGCTCGGGCCGCTGCCCAAGACCGAGAGCATCAAGCTAACCTTCGTGTGCTCGGCCAGCTTGAAGGCCGACCTCGACCGTTACGCGGCACTGCACGCGCAGACGTATGGCGAAGCTGCGATGCGGCGACACTGATCCCGCACATGCTGTAGGCGTTCATGGCGGGGGCCGGGGATTCAGGAAGGGAGACCAGAGCAAGTGGCCAAGCAACTAGCGCAGCCTCACGGTAAACTGAGCGCACCAGTGACAAAGAGGAAGTATTGGAGCGAGAAGACCGATAGTTCAATCAGCCTGACGTATCAACAGATTCAGAAGACAGAGAGAACCGTCCGATTGCTGGGTGAGATTCCCACTAACAACAAGCACCATACCGTAACCAACGCACAACAAACCAAGGAGGTAACTATGAAGAAAACAAACTTCAAACTTAATTTCATGGCAAGTTGGGCTGTGGCACTGTCGGTCTTCGTTGGCGCTGGAGGTGCACAGTACATCTGTGCTCGATCCAATGCTTCTTCGAGTTGATACCGAGGGAACGGAGGCCACGTAATAGAGCCTTCGGTTCTGCCAAGAACTCGCGACGAGCGGCCCAAGAGCTGCGCGTTCTCGTTTTGAGGTGGGCATCTGAGGGATGCCCAGATGGTTTCGCCGTGGGCAGTCTGCTCGCTGTAGCGCTCCTGGGCTTGCTGCCGCGGCGCTCCTATGCGGCTCCTGGCTCAGAAAGCGACCATAATCCGGGACACCCAAGAAATGGTCTAACCTACGGCCCCATAAAGGTATTCAGCCCGCTGCCTTCCAGCCTCTTGGGCTTGACAGCGGACATTTTTTATTGCGAGGCTATTTGTAACGCAGGCACCTCACCTGAAACGACAACACAGCCAGCGTTACGTAAACTATAGATCAGGTCGCGTCCGGCGGCTCCGCGCCATAGAATTGCGCGCGCAGGTTTTTCAATTCGTCGCGCAATTTGGCTGCTTTCTCGAATTCCAGGTTCTTCGCGGCGTCATGCATTTCCTTCTCCAGGCGCTTCAACTCCTTCACTACCTGCTTTTCGTTCATGGCATGGTAATTGGCAAAGGTC
>DATHWE010000086.1:0-6881 GCA_035460905.1 Methylophilaceae bacterium
CGTGCCCGGCGTGGTGCCTTCGCTCAATGCCGTGGCGATGGCCCTGACGGAACCGGACGAAGGCGTCATCGTCCAGCCGCCGGTGTATTTTCCGTTTTTCTCGGCCGCCACAAAAACCGGGCGGCGGCTGGTGCAGAACCCACTCAAACTAGACAACGGGCGCTACAGCATCGATTTCGAGCACCTGGAACAATGCGCGCAAGAGGCCAAACTGCTACTGCTCTGCTCGCCGCACAACCCCGTCGGCCGCGTCTGGCAGAAGGACGAGCTCACGCATGTGCTCGACATCGCCCGTCGTCATGACCTCACGATACTCGCCGACGAAATCCACGCCGACCTGATCTACCCGGAATACCGGCACCACGCCCTGGCGACGCTGACCGACGACGCCACGAATATCGTCACCGCCGTCGCCCCGAGCAAAACCTTCAACATCCCGGGCCTCGGCCTTTCCGCATTGATCGTCCCCGACCCCGCGCGCCGCGCAAAGATCAACAAGGTGCTGGACATGGTGCACATGAGCGCCGGCAACCCCTTCAGCCTGACCGCCTTTGAGGCCGCCTACCGCGAAGGCGCACCGTGGCTGGAAAGCCTGATGGTCTATCTGCAACAGACCCGCGACGAAACCACAAAATTTATCGTAAAGGAATTACCGAAGATCCGCCTGATCCAGCCCGAAGGCACCTACCTGATATGGCTGGACTGCCGCGAACTCGGCATGCGCGACGACGAACTGAAACGCTTCATGATCCACGAAGCCGGACTCGGCCTCTCGCCCGGCGTCGCCTTCGGCATGTGCGGCTCAGGATTTATGCGCATGAATATCGGCGCGCCGCGGAATGAGGTGATGGAAGCGTTGGGGAAATTGAAAGCGGCGATTAGGTAGGGGTGTCAGGCGCTAGCGAACAGAATTGACGCCCTCGATCAGTGCCGCCATCTCCAGAGCCGCTACACTACCGCTTGCACGCAGCCCCTCAATGACACCGGCCTGGTTCTCAGCTGCCTGGTTTTGGCTCGTTTTCCACTTGCCGGACAGGCGAGTGATCACGATCTCGATACCGACAACGCCACCAATCATTTTTTCTATGAAATCGGAAGGCGCATCCGCAATGCGCCACGGCACGGCAAACGCAGCCTCGTTGTGTGCCGTGAGTGCTTCAAGGTGAGCACGCAACCACGCGGCATCGTCGACAACACTGAGCGTACCGTATGCATGTGCCACCACGTAGTTCCAGGTTGGGACGACCTTGCCCGTTTCTGCTTTGGTCGGGTACCACGATGGCGTGACGTAAGTGCTGGGGCCGTGGAAGATCGCCAGGGCTTCAACGTCCTTGGCGATATCGTTCCAGACCGGGTTGGCACGAGCTACATGACCGCGCAAAGTACCGAACGGGCCGGGCTGCTCGGAAAGATGCATCGGAATGTGATTGGCATTGAGCCCACCCGATGAAAGCGTGACCAAGGTGGCGAAAGGACGCGAGCGTATGAGTTGGTGAAGTACTTCAACTCTCGGCTCATCAAACTGCTTGGGGATGTACATGGAATGCGCGCTTTTGGGAGATGGAAAGTTAGCCAATCTTCGCTAAAGGCAAACTCGCAAGCTTGGAGTCGCCATAAGTCTTGATGACTTCGGAAATAATGACTTGATAGCCATCCAGCCAATTTTCCTGAGCGGCTTTTGCCTCCAGGTGCTTGGGGTGCGTCACCAAAGCCTGCAGCGCCTCCAGGGTTTCCCAATAGTAGACATTCGAAACCAGCCCGGCAGCTGGGTTTTCCCAAGCTTCTTCGCCCAGATATCCGGGAATTTCCTTTGCCGCCTCTGCAATTGCCTGATCGAGGCGATAGAAGTCATTATCAAACTGCTTCTTGGCAAAGATGAATGTCGATGAATACATTTCTTGAGATATCTCCTGTGGTGGGCTTGGCATTAAAAGGCGTACTTTAGCGCGTTCCGCCAGACTGAATGGTAAGGCCTTTTATGCACTCTTGCTCTCCCTCTGGCGTGAGAAATGTTACCCAGGGTAGCTGGCTTATTTTTCTCCCCGCCTCAAGGTCTTCTTCAAGCTGCTTTTTCTCCGATGCATATTGCTGCAAGCAATGGGTGCGCAACTCTTTTTCTGCAGGTGATATATCGGGCACAGTCAGACGAGCCTCAATCGCCGAGGCTATTGTGTTGATGGTTTCAATCCGGGACCGGATTGGATGGGTGCCGGCTTCATAGGATTGAAACCGCTCTGCACTTGTCAGTTGGCCTTTCGCCTGAACCGTGTGCTTGAGGCTCATGCGATCGACATCCTCGATCGACATGATGGGCGAGTACATGAGATCTTTCGGGTCGTTGCTCCGCTTCCAGCCAAGCTTTATCTCCCCGACAATACGCAGCAGCATCTTCTGAACCCTCACACTCACGACATCATCCGCGGATGGAGTACCGTCCTTCTCATACACGAGTCTGGCGATGGAAAGCACCGAGGTGCGGCCCATCGGATTGTGGGAGGAGTACAGGAAGCGAAAATTCTGTGAGCGAGAGTTGATGTCGCGGTCGGTCAGTACGATAAAGTATGTTCTCGGCCCCGCATCATATAGCCCCCCGGATAGCTTTACTCCGAGAGAAAGGTAGTCGTCAACCGGGTACTGATTAGTTCCAGCAAATGGCTCTTCTACCCCAGAGGGAGTCCACAGCGCGGACTTGACCCACAGGCCAGTGTCTTTTGTCAGTGCGCGCGCAACACTGGCGGCGCCTTCGTCTGGTATCCCGTCTGTGGGGATAATGTAAAGCGCCACGGCGTCAACAGGACTAGATGGAATCCAGCGGTCAGTCTGTGCAGCCGTATTTGCTTGATTATCGGCGGCGGCGGGCAACGCATGAAGAGGAGTGGCGATTAGTAATGTCAATATTGCTACGGCTCGACAGTTAGGACGAGCAATACCTAAAACTAAAATTGCCATCAGAAACAGGCCTAACCATGAAGCGATATTGACGATATCCATGATGTTTTCCTGAACCGGGATTAGTTTCGGGTCAAGCATCACAGCAACCAGCACGAAACACAATACCCTGATTAAGGGATAGTGATGACTAGTTGGCTTCAATCCTTACTGCAATAACTTCAGCGTAAACACTTCTTGCTCATCAAGAAGCGGCTGCACTTCTCCGTTTACTCCCTTCCCCGCAACCTCAAACAAAACCCCACTCGCATAAGCCTCCAGCACCGCTGGATGCACATAGCACTTCCTGCAGATTGTCGGCGTATTCCCGAGTTTTTTTGCAGCTACTTCGATGGCTTCACGGATCTTCTTTTTTGCTTCCGTAACAGTTTCGCTGGGCCCTAGCGCCTTGAGGGCGATGACAGTCTGGACCGTGCCGGACCACGTGCGGAAATCCTTGGCGGTGTAGTTTTCGCCGGTGAGGGATTTGAGGTATTCATTGACATCGGCGGAGCCGATGGAGTGGCGCGCGCCTTCGCTATCGACGTACTGAAATAGCTCCTGCCCCGGCAATTCGCGCATGCGCCGGACGATGCGCGCCAGGCGCGGTTCGGTGATACGGATGGTATGCGCAATGCCGCTTTTGCCTTTGAAATTGAATTCGATGGCGGCACCGTCGATGGTGACGTGGCGGTTGCGCAGCGTGGTGAGTCCGAAAGATTTATTGGCCTGGGCATACTCTTCGTTGCCGATGCGGATCATGGTCACATCGAGCAGGCGGATGATGGTGGCGATGACTTTTTCGCGGCTCAGGCCCGGGCGACGGATGTCTTCTTCCAGCCGGGCGCGAATTGTGGGGAGCTGCATGGCGAAGCCTATCATGCGTTCGTACTTGGCTTCGTCGCGCACTTCGCGCCAGTTGTTGTGATAGCGGTATTGCTTGCGGCCGCGTGAGTCGCGACCGGTGGCTTGCAGGTGACCGTTTTTATTGGGGCAGATCCAGACGTCGGTCCAGCCCGGGGGGATAGCGAGGGATTTGATGCGGGCGATCTGTGTGGGGTCTTTTAATGGATTGCCAGCGGTATCCAGATATCGAAAGCCGCTTCTCGTCCGCTTGCGGCTGAAACCGGAAATGTTATCGGCGACGTAACGCAATCCGCCTGTTTCCGCCGCCAGCACCAGCTCTGCCATGAGTGGCGCATCTGATGCAGCCGGATGATCCGGCTCGATGTCGGCTACGGCATCTGGCATGTAAGTCTATGCGGCTTTTTCGCGTGACTTAACGGCGGTAAGCGCCGTCGTTGCCGGGCCGCGAAAGACGGGTTATATGGGAAGGCTTGCGCCTGCCAGTTTGGGTCGGGCGCGCAGAAGTCGGATGAGCAGTTCAGACTTCTCGCACCGCCATAACCCAAACTGGCACTGCACAAAACCTTGGTTAAGGCCTGCTAAACAAGATCAGGACGGACGTATCGTCCCTCTCCAGCCGCCGGTTTCGGTCCCGCGCGCTTCGAGGAAATCCTTGAAACGCTCGAGGTCGCCTTCGACACGATGCGAGAGAAGGCCTATCGCATCGCCGGCATTTTCGATGGTGCCTTCCGGATCGTAATCCATCTGCACCATGACGCGGGTCGAACCATCATTCAGCTTGTGGAAGCTGACGACACCGGCATTCTGCTTTCCATCCACGCTACGCCAGGCGATGCGCTGATCGGGAATCTGCTCGGTGATTTCGGCATCCCATTCAACATCCTTGCCTGCAATTTCAGCGCACCAATGCAGGTGCGAGTCATCCAGTTGGCGAACTTCCTTTACGCCTTCCATGAACGCCGGGAAATCCTCGAACTGGGTCCATTGGTTGTAGACGGAATTGACGGGTGCGTTGATATCGATCGATTTTTGTACTGTAGACATTTTGTCCTCCTTCAAGGGTCGCAAATCTGTTTTTCTGCGAATTAAAAACAATGAGTCACGTTGGAAATTCTAGGCGGATCACCTCGCGTTTGAAGTCGGATTTATTCCGATTCGGCTGTAGGAGTTTTTGCCGAAATAAACCGGGAAAATAAGTACTTGGGATAGCGGATGTTTTCCTATAAAATCATAACCGGACTTCAATATCCAGAGTTCTTAAATATGCTGCTTTCCCATACTAGCCAATATGCAATTCAGTCTTTGGTTTACATCGCCCTGCATGGCGGCGAAGGGCCACTGCTGAGCCGTGAAATCGCTGCCAGCCTGGATGTGCCATCTGCATACCTGGCAAAAATCCTGCAATCACTGTGCAAAGGAGGCTTGCTCACGTCCCATCGCGGCCGGCTCGGCGGCTTCGGTTTGTCCGAGGCTCCGCAAAAGCTGAGCTTGATGAATGTGATCAATATTACCGAAGGCGCCGGGTTCACCAAGGAGTGCCTGCTCGGGCTCAAGGTATGCAGCGATGAAACGGCCTGCCCGATGCACCCGGTATGGAAGCCCATCAAGGAGCGTATTCTGCAGATGCTCGAAAGCCAGAATCTGGAGACAGTAGCCAATGCGGTACGTGAGGGTAAGTACCGCCTCACCGATCTTCCCGGCTCGCTCTGCCCCGACCTGGACGCTGCAAAATAGGCTTTTTCGCCGTCCGGCCTGCTACCTGTAGAATGCCGGCATGGCCGATCACCCCACTCCATTTTCCGAGCTCACGCCCGACTTCATCCTGAACGCGCTGGAAAGCCTGGGCCTTCATTGCGACGGCCGTTTGCTTGCGCTCAACAGTTACGAAAACCGCGTCTACCAGGTCGGCATGGAAGACGCGCCGCCACTGGTGGCAAAGTTCTATCGCCCGCACCGCTGGAGCGACGCGGCCATACAGGAAGAGCACGACTTCGTTCAGGCACTGGCGGAAAGCGAAATTCCGGTAGTTGCTCCGCTGATGAACGACGGGAAATCGCTGCTTTTCTACGAGGGTTTTCGCTTCGCCATCTTCCCACGGCGCGGCGGGCGCGCTCCGGAGTTGGGCGACCCCGAGACTCTGGAATGGCTAGGGCGCTTCATCGGCCGCATCCACGCCATCGGTGCCACTGCAGAATTCGTGCACCGGCCAACGCTGGATATCGCCAGCTTCGGTGAAGAGCCGCGCGATTATTTGCTGTCGCATGGATTCATCCCGGCAGACCTCGATGCGGCCTATCGCAGCGTAGTCGATCAAGCACTGAACGGTGTGCGTCACTGCTTCGACCGGGCCGGCAACGTCAACCGTATCCGTCTGCATGGCGACTGCCACCCTGGCAACGTGCTGTGGACGGACGACGGCCCGCATTTCGTCGATTTCGACGATTGCCGCATGGGGCCGGCGATACAGGATCTGTGGATGCTGCTTTCCGGCGAACGCGGCGATATGACGCGACAAATGTCCGACGTGCTGGCCGGCTACGAGGATTTTTGCGAATTCGACCCGCGCGAACTGCATCTGATCGAGGCGTTGCGCACCCTGCGGCTAATCCATTACTCCGCATGGCTCGCACGCCGTTGGGACGATCCGGCCTTCCCCATGAATTTCCCCTGGTTCAATACCCAGCATTACTGGCAGAACCGTATCCTGGAACTGCGCGAACAAATTGCGCTGATGGATGAGCCAACCCTCAGCGTGTAATACCTTAATCCTGCGACAAAACTAAAGAAGGGATCGTCTATGTGATCCCCTCCCTTACTTCGTCAACTGAATGTCTTTATTTCCGTCTTGATCTAACAGGTTTAGTGGTGGTGGTGGTTGTAGTAGTCGTCGTGGTCGTACTTGTAGTGGTTGTTGCGTATTTGCCATAGTCCATGGGCATGAATTGCAGCTTGTCCCAGGGGAATCCATTCAGCACAGCATAGTTCGGATGGCCGCCGAAGAGCGTGGGATAAGGATCGGGCTGGCCCAGCGCAGTATATGAAACGGAGTTCTGTGCACGCAAGGCCAAAGCGCCCGACCTGTCCCA
>DATHWE010000087.1:0-4889 GCA_035460905.1 Methylophilaceae bacterium
TGCTGGTCGAAGGCAATACCGAGCTGGGGCTGATCGCCAAGAACACGCTGGATGGATTGAATCTGCCCGAATGGCTGCAGGCATTGTTGTCGCCCGGAAGCCTGCTGGCCAGGTTGCGGCTGTAATCAGCACGCGTTGCGGCATTGCAGACCCTCTTCCCCTATTTTTTGATCCAGATCAAGGAAACAACGTTAATCCATATTCATAATTGTTTCACACAGAACAACAAGACGCAGATTTCGCTGCGATGCAATGAGGAGATGTTTTTTGGGTACCAGTCAGCTGGAAACCGGCAGAAATCTATTCTTTACAGAGTCTTGCTCAAGGATAGTCCTTGAGCTGATAGTGAAGCATCGGAAAGGAGTGATGATGGCACAACGCCAGGAGTACAAAAACCTGCCGCTCGTGTATTCCTGCTCCGGCTGTTCGAGCGCCGCGCAAACCGCCAATTACATCGCGCTCAAGCTGGATCGCGACGGCGAAGCCGAGATGTCCTGCATTTCAGGTGTGGGCGGCAATGTTCCGCATCTCGTCAATATTGCCCGCTCCGGCCGTCCGATCGTCGCGCTGGATGGCTGCCCGCTTGCCTGTACGCTACATTGCCTCGAGCAGCGCGGAATTTCGGCCGACTATCATCTGCTCCTGCATGAACAGGGCGTTAAGAAAAAATATCACGCGGATTTCGATCGCGAACAGGCCGACCGCATAGCGGATAAAGTGGCCATCGAGGCGCGTCGTTTACGAGGCGAAAATCCGCCGGAAATGCCCGACGCGCCGCCGAAGAAAATCAAATCCCAGTAAAAAAGGATATTTCCGACCTAATCATCCTATTTCTTGACCTTGATCAAGAAATCCTCCTATTCTGGCTGCTACAATGCCTCACGGTGCGACAAACGGTCGCATATTCGACCAAGAGTCAATGCATAGGAGAAGACAATGGACACCCGCGAACAGGACATTAACAACAACCAGCCGCATGTGCAGGATGAGAGCCGAAGGAAGTTCCTGGGCACGACGGCCATGGCCACGATTGCCGGCGCCGGCATGGCAATGGGCCTTGCAGCTTGCAAGAAATCCGACCCTGCCGCACCTGCTGGCACCGCCGCTGAAGCGCATGGCGATGCCAGCCGCTCGGTTGCCCCGGGGGAATTCGAAATTCACCCCGGCAAGCTCGACGAATACTATATTTTCTCCAGCGCCGGACACAATGGTGAGATGCGCATTTACGGCCTGCCCTCCGGCCGCACCTTGAAGCGCATCCCCGTATTTAATATCGACCCGATGGTAGGCTGGGGCATCACCAACGAGTCAAAGAAGGTCATTGGCACCAAGCCCGACGGCAGCCTCAAGTACATGACCGGCGACACGCATCACGTGCACGGTTCCTACAAAGATGGCACCTACGATGGCAAATATTTGTGGACCAACGATAAGCTCAATTCCCGCATCGCGCGCATCCGCATGGATCACATGGAGTGCGACAAGATCACGGAGCTCCCCAACGTGCAGGGCTTCCACGGCATTTTCCCGGATAAGTGCGACCCGGTCGATCCCAATATCAACTACACAACGCGTGTGTTCTGCGGTGCAGAGTTCCATATTCCTCAAGTCAATGATGGTCGTGACGTAGACGATCCTAGCAAGTGGTACGCCCTGTTTACCTGTGTCGATGCAGAAAGTATGGAAGTGCGCTGGCAGGTCAAGCTCGACGGCAACATGGAACTACTTGCCAGCTCCTACGACGGTAAACTTGCAGCCGCTACCCAGTACAATACCGAGGGGGGTGCAGTGCTGGCCGATATGATGTCTGCTGAGCATGACGCTTGCGTTTTTCTTAACATTGAACGCATCGAGTCCGCCGTCAAGGCCGGAAAAAGCTTCACTATCGGCGATTCCAAGGTGCCCGTTGTGGATGGTACCAAGGCGGCCAACCAGGATCCCAAGACTGCACTCACCTGCTACGTCCCGGTGCCGAAGAACCCGCACGGCGTGAACCTGTCCCCGGACGGCAAGTATTTTGTCTGCTCCGGCAAGCTGTCGCCGACCGCCACCGTGATCGCCACCGAGCTGGTGCACAAGTACTTTGCCGGCGAACTGAAGAATCCGCGCGACGCCGTGGTCGCCGAGCCGGAAATTGGCCTGGGTCCGCTGCACACCGCCTTCGACGGCAAGGGCAACGCCTACACTTCGCTGTTCCTCGATAGCCAGATCGTGAAATGGAACGTGGACGCATCGATTGCGCACTTCAAGGGCGACAAGAATGCCAAGCCAGTGCTGGATCGCATCGACGTACACTATCAGCCCGGCCACACCTACGCCTCCATGGGCGAGACCAAGGAAGCCGACGGCAAGTACCTCAACGCCGGCAACAAGTTCTCCAAGGACCGCTTCCTGCCGGTCGGCCCGCTGCACGTCGAGACCGAGCAACTGATCGACATCCGCGGCGACAAGATGCGCCTGATCCACGACCATACCGCGTATCCGGAACCGCATGATGCGATCATCGTCCGCGCCGACGTGGTCAAAACCAAGCAGATCTACAACATGGACGACTTCCCCAATGCGGTTAAATCGTTCGGTGACAGCCGCGTCGAGCGCCACGGCAAGAAGGTGAACGTGTACATGACCTCGCAGGCCCCGAACTACAGCCTGCAGGAAATCCGCGTCAAGCTGGGCGACGAGGTCACCATCACGCTGACCAACCATGACAAGGTGGAAGACTTGGCCCACGGATTCGGCCTCGAAAAACATAACATCAACTTCATCGTCAACCCGCAGGAGACGCACTCGGTCACCTTCGTAGCGGACAAGCCGGGCCTCTTCTGGTTCTACTGCACGCACTTCTGCCACGCACTGCACCTGGAAATGCGCAGCCGTTTCATTGTCGAGAAGTAATCGTAATTCCCTAGAGCGGCAATGGGGCGGGCCGCCAGGCCAGCCCCTTTTTTTTCGGGAGTCGCTCCAGCTCAAGGACTATAATCATGCACTACGACCATATCATCCAGCGGAGTTACAGCATGGTTCAGCGGCTGCATGAAAATGGGCCAGATCGTCCCTCCAGGGCAATGACGCAGGTGTTCGCAGTGCTGCTGTTCGGCTTCGCGCTCTTCCTTTCCGGCCTGGCCCTGGCGGATTCCGACGAAGGCGACAAGCCTGAACACCATGAGACCAGGCACGCGGGCTCCTACGAAGCTCCGCTGCCGGTCGAGCTTTCCACCGACCCGGATCTGTGCGCCTACGCCCCTTGCGAAGACGCCTTCCCCGGCGCCGAAAGCTTTTCGCTGCGCAAGGGCCGCCCATCCTACGTCGAAGCCTATGCGGACGATGACGGCAAGAAACTGCTGGGCTACGTGTTCCTCTCTACCGACATCGTCGACATCCCCGCCTATTCCGGCAAGCCGGTGGTTACGCTGATCGGCATGGACACTCTGGGCAAGATCGTTGGCATCCGCATCCTCAAGCACAGCGAACCCATCCTGCTGGTGGGCATCCCCGAAAGAGAACTCACCAAGTTCATCAAGCAGTTCCTCGGCAAGAACGCCGCAGACAAGATCGAGATCGGCAAGGCACGGGCCGAGGGCGGCTACATCGGCATCGACGCGATCAGCGGCGCCACCGTGACGGTAATTGCGGAAAACCAGGTGGTGATGCGCAGCGCACTGGAAGTCGCCAAGCAGGTCGGCATCATCAAGTCCAAGCCGCGCCCGCAGGCCGACTTCACTCCTGCCACGGGAAAGAAAAGCTGGGACGCGTTGCTGGATGAAGGCAGTTTGCAGCGCCTCACCATCTCCGCCGAAGATGTCGGCATCGAGGGCAACGGCCAGCCGTACCTCGATGCGTATTTCGGTTACCTGAATGCTCCTGACATCGGCCGCAGCATCCTCGGAGACCGTGTCTACGAGCGCCTGATGGGCGAACTCAAGCCCAACGAGCATGCAATCTTCATCGTCGCCAACGGCAGCGCCTCGTTCAAGGGCTCCGGCTTCGTGCGCGGCGGCATTTATGACCGCGTGCAGGTGTCGCAGGACATGGACACCTTCACCTTCCGCGACACCGACTATCTCAACCTGTACAACGTCGAGGCCGCAGGGGCACCGTCCTACAACGAATCCGCGATCTTCATCATACGCAGCCCGAGCTTCAGCGCGGCTTACCCCTGGAGCCTGGTGTTCCTTGGCAACAAGATCGACAAACAGACCGGCAACAAGACCTTCGCCAACTTCGACCATGAATACTGGACGCCCGAGCACATGCTGCAAGGCGGCCGTCCGGAAGTAATCAAGCCGGACCCGACCTGGCTCAAGATCTGGAAGGATAAAAAAGTCGGCATCGTGCTGTTCACGCTGCTGCTGGTCATCACCGCCCTCGTGCACGTGTTCCGCGACCACCTGGTACGGCGCGCCAATCACAAGGACAAGCGCTGGGTGTCGATCCCCAAGTACGCCATCTGGATCATCAGCATCGGCGTACTCGGCTTCGGGCTGATGGCACAGCCCAGCGTCACCCACATTCTCACCTGGGTCCATTCGCTGCTCTTCCAGTGGAAATGGGAGTTGTTCCTGTCCGATCCGTACATCTTCGTGTTCTGGTGGTTCATCATCATCACCGTCTTCATCTGGGGCCGTGGGCTGTTCTGCGGCTGGCTCTGCCCTTACGGCTCGATGTCGGAACTGCTGTACAAGATCACCAGTGCCACGCCGCTCCGCCGCTTCCAGTTCATGCTGCCAAAAACGCTGCACGACAAGCTGAAATGGCTGAAATACGCGATCTTCCTCACGCTGCTGGCAACATCGTTCTATTCGATGGGCATCGCGGAGAAAATGGCCGAAGTGGAGCCGTTCAAGACTACCTTCCTGGTCGGCGTATGGAACCGTTCATGGCCATTCGTC
>DATHWE010000088.1:0-10158 GCA_035460905.1 Methylophilaceae bacterium
CTGCAGCAGAACCGGCTGCGCGAACGCTGGCAGAGCCTCGCCGACAACACATTCACCATCGCCGAGACCGGCTTCGGCACCGGCCTCAATTTTCTTTGCGCGTGGCAATTATGGAAGGAAAGCGCGCCATCGACGGCACGCCTGCATTTCGTCAGCACTGAAAAATACCCACTCTCACCGGAAGACCTGGGCAAGGCACTGGCTCTCTGGCCGGAGCTGGCCGATTTCAGTATGTCGTTGCTGCAGCAATACCGATGCCTGGCATCGGGCTGGCAGCGCATGAGTTTCGACGATGGCCGCGTCACCCTGACCCTCCTCATCGGTGACGCGCGGGAAACGCTGCCCCTGTTGCGCGCGGCCGTGAACGCCTGGTTCCTCGACGGCTTCGCGCCCGCCAGGAATCCAGAGATGTGGCAGCCGGAACTATTGCTGCAGGTGGCGCGACTGGCCGCCCCCGGTTGCACGCTCTCCACGTTTACCAGTGCCGGTACGGTTCGGCGGGGGCTGGAAACGGCCGGTTTCAGGATAACAAAAGTACCAGGCTTCGGCAGTAAGTGGGCCATGCTGAGCGGCGAGTATGCGCACCGTCTCGAACCATGCCTGCCGCAAGATCGCCGCGCCATCGTCATCGGCGGTGGCATTGCCGGCACATCCAGCGCATACAGTCTTGCCCAGCGCGACTGGCAGGTCACGCTGATCGAGCGTCACGCAGGCCTGGCACAGGAAGCCTCCGGCAATCCGCAGGGCGTGCTTTATCCCCGACTTTCCGGCCACGATATCCCATTGAGCCGGGTAGCGCAGAATGGATTTCTGTACACGCTGAGCCTGGCGGAGCGCTTGCTTGAAAAAGGCCGCGACTGGGACAATTGCGGCTTGCTGCAACAGGCATTCAATGCGCGCGAGGATAAACGCTGCAAGGAAGTTCTGGCGCGCGAGCTTCCGCAATCGCTGGTACGTGCGGTCGATGCCGGGGAAGCCAGTCGGCTTGCCGGCTTGGCAATGCCGTTCGGCGGATTGTGGTTTGCCGATGGCGGATGGGCGCATCCGCCCGCCTTATGCCGTGCGCTGGCGGCTCATCCGGGCATTACCACAATGTTATCGAATGAAGCCCTGACGTTGCAGCGAAGCGCAGAGGGTTGGCAGGTCCTGCAAGGCAATACCGTGTGCGCTGAGGCGCCGGTAGTCATCGTATGCACCGCCAACGACAGCGCCCGCTTCACGCAAACCGCCCACCTCCCGCTTGAGCCGGTACGCGGCCAGATTACGCAACTTGCCGCGACGGAAGACAGCACGCGCCTCCAGGCCGTGGTATGCACCGAAGGCTACATCAGCCCGGCCAGGCAGGGGACGCACTGCGCAGGAGCGACTTTTTCGCCGGAAGACAGCAATCTGGAACTACGTACTGCCGACCATGCGGAAAACCTCGCCATGCTCGAATCGCTTTCCCCGGAATTGTTTGATGCCCTGGGCGGCCGGGCGCTCGATCCGCAGCAGTTGCAAGGGCGCGTGGCGTTACGCTGCGTAGCGCCCGACTACCTGCCTATGGCCGGCCCGCTGCTCGACCCGGCGCTGTTGGCAGAGCGCTATGAGATTGGCAGCCGGCTGCCTGCGGATCGCCTGCCGTGGCTGGATGGCCTTTACGTCAATACCGCACATGGCTCCAAGGGATTGCTGACCGCACCGCTCTGTGCAGAACTCATCGCCGCAATGCTGACTAACGAACCATTGCCGGTCGATGCCGGATTGGCGTGTGCACTCGACCCCAACCGTTTCCTGCTGCGTCAGCGCGGTTTGAAACGACTGGTCGGAGCGGCAGTGTTGTCGGAAAAAGCAGCCTTTACTTAGCGCAGGCGGATGCCTGCAATTCCGACGGTACCTGCGGAACGTCTGCGCTACAATTCGAAGCCATGCAAACACAACGACTAGAACAGCTACAACAAGCCCTCCAGCGCGATCCGGGGAATCCCGCATTGCACTATGAATTGGGAAATGTGTACTTGAAAGCCCAGCCGAAGGAAGCGTTGAAGTGCTTCCGGAGCGCACTCAAGCTTGCACCCGGCCATCCGCAAATCCTGCTCCAGCTCGGCAACGCCTATTCCGCGCTGAGCCAGTATGAAGAGGCTGCCGCACAATTCCAGGCCTCATTGAAAAGCGATGCAGCCCAGCCAGCCGCCCATTACAACCTGGGCAACGCGCTACGTGAAATGGGCAAACCGGAACAGGCTGCGGCGAGCTACCATGCCGCGCTCAGGCTGGACCCGAACGACGCCGACGTTCACAACAATCTCGGCAACGTACTGCGCGAAATGGGCAGGCTCGACCAGGCCATCGCCTGTTATCGCGAAGCGTTAAGGCTCAATCCCCGCCTGCATCATGCTCGCCTGCATTTGCTGCATCAGCGCCAGCACGTCTGTGACTGGCAAAATCTGGAAAATGAAATCGCAGAAGTTCGCCGGCTGGTACGGGAAGAGCCTGCGGCGCAGATATCGCCGTTCGCCTTCCTGTCGCTGCCGGGTGCGACCGCCAGCGAGCAGCGGCGTTGCAGCGAAAACTGGGTAGCCAACAGATTTGCCGGTCTGATGCCGGACAGCAAACGTCTCGCCAGCTTTCTCACGCGACCAGCGCATGAAAAATTGCGTATCGGTTATCTTTCCGCCGACTTCCGCCAGCATCCATTGACTTCACTCGCCGTGGAGCTGATGGAACTGCATGACAGGCAAGGCTTTGAAATTCACGGCTACTCTTATGGCCCGAACGACAAATCGGCGGAGCGCAAACGCTGGGAGCAAGCATTCGACCGTTTCCACGATATCCGCTCGATGTCGCTGCATCAGGCGGCACAAAAGATATTCGACGACCAAATCGACATTCTGGTCGACCTCACCGGTTATACCCAAAACAGCCGGACAGGCATACTCGCCCTGCGACCCGCACCACTGCAAGTGAACTGGCTGGGTTATCCGGGAACATTCGGCGCGCCGTTTGCCGATTATTTGATCACGGACAGTTTCATCACGCCGCCATCGGAAACCGCACATTACAACGAGCAGCTTGTTTACCTGCTTGGCAGCTATCAGCCCAATGACCGCAAACGTCTCGATGCCGCGACTCCCAGTCGCAGCGAATGCGGGTTGCCGGCATCAGGAATCGTCTTCTGCTGCTTCAACCAGACTTTCAAGATAACGCCGCAAGTATTTGATAGTTGGATGAAAATATTATCAAACACTGAAGGGAGCGTTCTCTGGCTGCTGGAGTGCAATCAATGGGCGAAAGAGAATCTACGTCACGCGGCACAAGCGCGTGGCATTGATCCGCAGAAGCTGATTTTTGCGCCGCGCGCCCCACAGGATAAGCATCTGGCGCGCCATCGCTGCGCCGACCTGTTTCTCGACACGCAGCCCTACAACGCGCACACCTCGACCAGCGATGCGCTCTGGATGGGCTTGCCGGTACTGACCTGTGCCGGGGCAACCTTCGCATCACGCGTCGCCGGCAGCTTGCTCCAGGCGGCAGGCTTGACGGAGCTGATTACGGAAACTCCGGAAGAATACGAGCGGAAGGCCGTGCAATTGGCCGCCGACCCGCAAAAACTGGCTACATTGCGCCAGCATCTTGTTGAAAACCGCTCCAGAGTCCCCCTCTTCGACACGCCGGCATTCACCCGGCGACTTGAGCAGGCTTATCGCAACATGTGGCAGCGCCATTCGCAAGGACTACCGCCTGAAACCTTCAGCGTTACCGAAACAGCCTAGTGCTCGACCAGTCCATAGGCGTTGCTCAGCATCGCCATGGCAGCGATGTTGATGTCGGCCACGAGTATGCCCTGCAGCACATCTGCCTCGTCGAATAACGGGATCGACAACGTCAGGCAAAAATCTTCCGTGGCTGTGGACAGGTAAATATTGGATAAGTAAGGCGACAAAGTCTCCTTGAGGTGGGTGTAGTAAGGCTGGCTGGAACGATCCACTCCCGCCCCGCCGGCCTTGATCTTGCCGTACATGTTGGGGTTGATCCAGTTCGGATGAATCTGGCGCCCGTTGCCGTCCAGTTCGAACACCACCTCGAAAAACGGAAAGTCGATGAAGCAACTGTCCAGCACATGCGGATCGCCGTTACGCCGGATTTCGGAGAGTGATTTAAGAGCAAAGACCGCGCGCGCTTCCCAGTCGTAATTACAATCCTTGGCCGGCTTCACCTGTTGCGGCGGGCTGCCTTCCACCACGATGATGCTGCCTATGGTCGCCTTGCCGATTTTCTTGAGCATGGCAGCCCGTTCGGCCGCGGCCACGCTGTTGATCAACCGCCCTTGCTTGCCATTGACGACAGCAATGGAAATGCTGGCGACCGGGTGGTCCAGCCCGTCCTCGGTCGTAAAGAACCCTCGCTCCAGATCGCTGCTGTCGTACAGGTGCGCCGCCAATGACTGGAAGCGGCTGATACAGTCAAGCAATGCCTGCACCAGGCCCGGTTTCTGACGATCCAGGATCAGCACGAAATCGTCACCGCCGATGTGTCCCAGCAGCAGGCCCGCCTGACCGTTGAACAACAGACGCAGGATTTCCGCCAGCAGGCGGATCATTGCGTCGCCGCGAATGAACCCGTAACGGTCGTTGTAGGCCTTGAAGTGGTCAAGATCGATATACACCAGCTGGGTATTCGGATTGTTGCGCAGACTGGTATCCAGCGACTGGCGCAGGCTGGGGCCGGTAGTCAGCTGGCTCAGCGGATGCAGGCTGGCGCTGCTGCTTTTGCGACTGATGAGTTGCGCCATGATCTCCAGCGGCTGCAATAAGCCAAGATAATTGCCCTCCTCGCTCACCAGTACCCACGGCTCGCCCTCTCCGCGCTCCAGGTACAGGCTGCGCGAAATCATCGCCGACGAAGCGCGAGTGCTGACCATCTTGGACAATGGTTCGCACAGGGATCCCAGCGAAGACATGCGTGCGGAAAAAACCTTGCCGCGGCGCAGAAAGCCCAGTGGGCGATGCCCATCCAGCACCACGGCCACGGCCACGTCGGGATGCAACCGGAACAGTCGGCGTGCCTCCGCAACAGGCAGGTTCAACTCCATCGTCAGGCCGGAGTTGACGAACTCGGAAAGACGGAATTCGTCCTGCGCGGGCGACCGATGGGACTCGTCGCGATCCGGCAAGGGATTGACCTCCCTCACCGGCGTTTTTTGCGGATGGGCGAAATAGTAGCCTTGGGCATACATCAACCCCATGTCCTGGCAAAAGGTGATGTCCTCGATGCGTTCCAGCCCTTCGGCAACGACGGTACAGCCGAGCCGCTGCGCCATCGAAACGATGGCTTCCAGCAACACAGTGCGCACGCGGCTGCCTTGCGCCTCATGGACAATGGCGCGGTCGATCTTGATAAAGTCGGCGCGTACTGCCGCCAAAGTCCGCAAGCCATTGAAGCCGGAACCCATGTCGTCCAGCGCGATACGTAACCCGTGCGTGCGTATTCTGTCGCAGTACTCGGCCAGCAGGTCGGGGGAAACCTCCTCGCTTTCGACGATTTCAATCACCACATCCCGCCGGTCAATGCCGAGCTGTCCCAGCGTTTCCAGCATGGGCGGCAGCCAGCCGTCCTGCAGGATAGTGCGTGGCAATACATTGATGAAGACGGGAATGCCCGCCGGGATGTCACGTGCCTTGCCGGCTAGCGCCATGTTCTGGCAGACCAGATCCAGCTCCGCCGCGCGATTGACCTGGCGCGCCAGCTTGAAGGCCTCGTCGCCATTGAGTAGCCGACCGCTCGGGTCTTTCATGCGGCATAGCACTTCATACCCAAAAATCGCTCCGTTTTGCGCAAAGTCGACAATCGGCTGAAAATGCATCTGCACATGGGGCGCAAGATCCTCCAGGAACCATGCATGCCGCCGCCGGGCATAGAGCGTGTTGAACGGGAGGATATTGGACAGCGCCTCTTCCGGGGAAACACTATCGCAGCGTTCCAGCAGCATCGCGTACGACTCGTTGAGCACTGCGGCAGGAACCTCTTCCGCGATCACATCCAACGTTTCCATGAGACCGGTTTCGTTTATGCAGTCGAATATCAAGGTATTCTTGCCAGGCAGTTGACCAGGCGAATGATCGAACGATCCGGAAAACGGCATTTCGCCGGAAGTGTGCAGATAAAGTCGCATGCTGTCCCCAATGGTTAAACCCCAGAAAGGGCTCAGCAAGCATCATGCCACTGGCTGGAATAGGGATGATGTGCCGTAAACCTTGCAGTTAAAGCAGTCTTGGCGCTTTTTGTTCGCACCAGCACGGTGCGTTTCGGTCCTCCTCAGGCCAGGATGGAATATGATAAAGTGCGATCAAAACCCAGAAGGATATAAAGCATGGCTGCTCTCGACATCACCCCCATCCTCAAATTCATGGTGGAAAAAGGCGGTTCGGATCTGTTCTTCAGTACCGGTGCGCCCATCAATATTGGTATCGAGGGCCGCACCACGCCTGTCAATAGCCAGATAATGACCCCCGGCATGGTCAAGGAAATCGCCTACTCCTTGATGAATGAAAAACAAGCTGAAGAGTTCGAGGCGAACCTCGAAATGAATTTCGCTCTGGGTGTGAAAGAGGTAGGACGTTTCCGCGTGAACGTATTCAAGCAACGCGGCGAAGTGTCCATGGTGATCCGCCATATCATCACCAAGATTCCCACGCTGGATTCGCTGGGTCTGCCGCCCGTATTGAAAGACCTGATCGCGCGTCGCCGCGGCCTGATCCTGGTCGTCGGTGCCACGGGCTCAGGGAAGTCCACCACCTTGGCGGCGATGATCGATCATCGCAATGAAACCGAACCCGGCCACATCCTGACGCTGGAAGATCCTATCGAGTTCATCCACAACCACAAGAAATCGGTTGTCGATCAGCGCGAGATCGGCATCGATACCAAATCCTTCGATAACGGTCTGAAAAATGCAATGCGCCAGGCACCGGATGTGATTCTGATCGGTGAAATCCGCGACATGGACACCATGAAACATGCGGTGACCTATGCTGAAACCGGCCACCTGTGCCTGGCAACATTGCATGCCAACAACGCCAACCAGGCCATCGAACGCATCCTGTCCTTCTTTCCGCCCGACGGCAAACAGGCCATCATGCTGGGCTTGGCACTCAACCTGATCGGCATCATTTCCCAACGGCTGGTGCCCGGCACGCAAACCAAACGCGTCGCGGCAATGGAAGTCCTGATCAATATTCCCTACATTGCCGACCTGATCCAGAAAGGCAAGACCGAGGAAATCAAGGAAGTGATGGCCGACAACAACGATATCGGCATGTGCACCTTCGACCAGTCGCTGTTCAGGCTTTACAGCGCCGGGCGCATCACCGATGACGATGCGCTGCGCAATGCGGATTCCCGCAACGACCTTTCACTCAAGATTCGCCTCACGGAAGAAGGCGCGCGTTCCGGCGTCTAAGCAGAGGGCTCGCCTCCGGACGGCGCGAAGAACGTCGCAGCGACGATCATCGCGCCGCCTATCATTTCACGCACGCTAAGCGACTCACCGGCCACCAGATAGGCAAACACGGCCGCCACGACCAGTTCAAACAGGAAAATCACCGCTGCCCGCGTCGCCAGCGTATGTGTGACGCCATACTGCACCAGCAATGTAGTCGCTGTCAGGATCACAGCCAGCCCCAGCATGAGCATCCAGAACTCGAAGGGAATCTGGCTAAAGCCGGGCACGGGCGTTTTCGTAAAAGGCAGGAAAATCAGGGCAAGCACGGTGACGCCTCCCCAGACTGCAATCGATTTTTCCGGCAAGGACAAATGAGTCGAGCGGCGGGTAAGAACATTGGTCAGCGAAAAGCCAATGCCTGAAGAAAGTGCCAGCCACTCAGGTAAATCGCGTGGCAAGGGAAAGCCCTGCGACGGATCCCAAAGCATGATGAACGCTCCGCCGAGCGAAAACACAATCACCATCAAGCCGCGTTTTCCTGCATGTTCGTGCAGTAACAGACGCGCCAGCAATAACGTCCACAAAGGCGACAGGTAGAACAGCAGCATGACGCGCATTACCTCGCCGTCAATGACCGCCAGCACATAGCTCAGATTGGTCCAGCCCGCAGCCAGCGCAAGCAACAGCAGCGTGCCAGGCGCACGGAACAGGTCGTGCCAGTGACGCGCATACAGCAGGCCGCCCAACAGCAATGCTCCGGCATAGGTCAGCAGGCTGGCATAGGCGCCGGAAACGCCTGCTGCTTCCAATAACCGATACGGATACCAGATGACGCCCCACATGGTCGCGCCAAACAGCAGGCCGAAGGTCGCGAACGCAGGATGTTTTGCTGCGGAATCTTTTATAATGCCTCCATGAATTCGAACCTCGACAAACTCCACCCCTACCCGTTCCAGAAACTGCGGGACCTCTTCAACGGAATCCAGCCGAATCCGGCCTTGAGCGCAATCAATCTTTCGATTGGGGAGCCCAAGCATGCGACGCCGGATCTGATCAAGACCGCCTTGACGGAAAATCTCGCGGGGCTGGCGAATTATCCCACGACTTTGGGCAGCGCCGAGTTGCGAGGTGCGATTTCATCCTGGCTGGTGCGGCGTTACGGCATTCCTGCGCTGGATAGCGATAAGGAGATCGTTCCGGTCAATGGCAGCCGCGAAGCGCTTTTCGCATTTGCGCAGGCGGTAGTGGACGCACGAAACAACCCCGTGGTGATCAGTCCCAACCCTTTTTACCAGATTTATGAAGGTGCGGCCCTGCTGGCCGGGGCGGAACCTTATTACCTCAACACCTTGCCGGAAAACGGTTTTCGCATGGATTATGCATCCGTACCGGAATCCGTGTGGCAACGCACGCAATTGCTTTATGTTTGCTCTCCCGGCAATCCGACGGGCAAGGTCATGAACCTGGACGACTGGCGCGAGGTATTCGCGCTGGCAGATAAGTACAGCTTCGTCATCGCTTCCGATGAATGCTATTCGGAGATCTACTTCGACGAAGCCAGTCCGCCACTGGGTGCCTTGCAGGCCGCTCACAGGCTGGGCCGCGACTACACCAATCTGGTCATGTTCAGCAGCCTGTCCAAGCGCTCCAACGTGCCGGGCATGCGCTCCGGTTTCGTGGCCGGCGATGCCGCCATCCTCGAAAAATTCCTGCTCTATCGCACCTATCACGGTTGCGCGATGAACCCTGCCGTTCAGGCCGCCAGCGCAGCGGCTTGGAATGATGAAAAGCATGTGCAGGAAAACCGTCGTCTGTATCGTGAAAAATTCGACGCGGTGCTGCCCTTGCTGAAAAACGTGCTGGACGTGGAAATGCCGGACGCGGCTTTCTATTTCTGGGCACGCACGACAGGGTCGGATACCGACTTCGCCGTTCGCCTCCATCGTGAATGCAATGTCACGGTGCTGCCCGGCAGCTTCCTGGCGCGAGAAGCGCATGGCGCCAACCCCGGAGCAGGTTTTGTGCGGATCGCACTTGTCGCGTCGCTGGATGAATGCCTGGAAGCGGCAAGGCGCATGCAGACGCTTTCAGCGCACTAAGGTATCAGGATACAGTTTCCGAATAGAGCTTGAAGTTGTTCCTGCCTTGCTCCTTCGCCCGATACATCGCGGCATCGGCACTGATCAACAAGGCATCGACATTCGCCCCATCCTGCGGATAAATGCCGATTCCCAGGCTGCATGTCATGGTTAGCTCGTGCCCATCGACAATAAGCGGCTGCTCGAAATAATCGATAATTTTTTGTGCAATTCGTGCAGCGTCGGAAGCCGAGGTGATGTCTTCCAGCAGTATCGTGAACTCGTCCCCTGCCAACCGTGCCAATGTATCCGCGTTCCGTATGCATTCCTGCATACGCAGCGCAGCAATCTTTAACACAGTATCGCCCACGGCATGCCCGTGGGTATCGTTGATTTGCTTGAACTTGTCCAGATCGATGAATATAACGGCAAAGCGCGTGCGATTGCGCTGTGCCTTGATGATGGTTTGTTTGAGGCGGTCCAGAAACAGTAATCGATTAGGCAGCCCCGTTAAATGATCGTGATAGGCCAGATTCCCCAGAAACTGCTGGTTACTTTTCAACTCATCCACGCGGGCACTCAACCTGGAAGCCATGGATTGGAAGCTATTGGCGAGATAACCGATCTCGTCGTTCCGATCGACCGGAAGCCCGGTCATCG
>DATHWE010000089.1:0-7484 GCA_035460905.1 Methylophilaceae bacterium
AAAAAGGCCTTGCAACGGTCATTTTTTTTATCTATAGTGGGCGGCAGTGGAGGAATGTGGGTTTTTGTGGGGATTGCCGGTTGATACTAAGGGCGATCGGCAATTCCCCTCCTTGTATTAACGAAGAGGACTTCATGTTTCGCGGTGCGACGTCTCTGAATCTGGATGCAAAGGGCAGGCTTGGTGTGCCAAGCAAGCATCGCGACGCCCTTTTGTCCCAGTGTGCCGGGCATCTTGTCCTGACGGCTCATCCGCATCGCTGTCTGCTGCTCTATCCCCAGCCCGCGTGGGAACCTATCCAGTCCAAGATCATGGCGCTCTCCAGTTTCGATCCGCAGTCCAGCAAGATGCAACGTCTGCTGGTGGGTTATGCGGAAGATGTGGAGCTCGATGGCGCCGGTCGCATGCTGGTTTCTTCCGTATTGCGCGAGTTTGCCGGTCTGGAAAAACAGGCCATGCTGGTCGGGCAGGGTAGTCACTTCGAGTTGTGGAGCATGGAAAGCTGGCGCAAGCAGCTGGAGCAGGTGATGGCAGACGAGGAAATGGCGCTGCCCTCAGAGCTGGAAGGTTTTTCGTTGTGAGCGATGGCCTCAGCCATGCGCCCGCAACCGCCGAATTCAAGCATCTCCCCGTACTGCTGCAAGAGGCTGTCGAGGCACTGAATGTGCGATCCGACGGTATTTACGTGGACGGCACTTTCGGTCGCGGTGGGCATAGCCGCGCCATCCTGGCGAAGCTGGGAGAAAAAGGTCGGCTGATCGCGCTGGATCGCGATCTCGCGGCGGTCGAGGCCGCCAAGGCAATTGACGACAAGCGGTTCACGCTGGTGCACAGCGGTTTTTCAAACATGCGGGAAGTGCTGGCGGATCTAGGGGTCACAAAAGTGGATGGCGTACTGCTGGATATCGGCATCTCGTCACCGCAGATCGACGAGGCGGGGCGCGGCTTCAGTTTCCGTTTTGACGGACCGCTCGACATGCGCATGGATCAAAGTAGGGGGCAGACCGCGGCGGAGTTCCTGGCTACCGCGACCGAACAACAAATCAGGGAGGTCATAAAAGAATATGGTGAAGAACGGTTTGCTAAACAGATTGCAAGGGCGATTGTTGCGGCTCGCACAGGGGGGGATGCCATCAACACTACCCGACAGCTTGCCCAGATCGTGGCAGGCGCGGTCTATAAAACCGAGCCAGGTCAGGACCCGGCGACGCGCACCTTTCAAGCTTTACGGATTTTCGTCAATCAGGAGCTTGAGGAATTGTCGCTGACACTCCCACAGTGTGCTGATGTGCTGGCGCCTGGCGGACGTCTGGCGGTGATCGCCTTCCATTCGCTGGAAGACCGCATCGTCAAGCGTTTCATCCGCGACCAGCAGGACAGGGACGATCTTCCGTCTCGCTTCCCGGTGCGCGCCAGCGAGTTGCCGCCGTCGCGCATGGTTGCGGTGGGCAAGGCGATACGTCCTTCCGAGCAAGAAATCAAAGTCAACCCTAGGTCGCGCAGCGCAGTGCTGCGCGTGGCGGAGCGCACGGCAGCGCCATGACCAAGCTTAACCTGATCCTGTTTGCGGTATTGCTGGCGAGTGCGCTGGGTACGGTCACGTCCCAGCACAAGGCGCGCAAGCTCTATGTTGAGCTGCAGCAACAGCAGGATCTGGCGAAGCAGTACGACATCGAGTGGGGTCAGTTGCAATTGGAGCAGAGCACCTGGGCGATGCATTCGCGTATCGAGCAGATCGCAGTCAATCACTTGCATATGCAGGTGCCTGAGCCTGCGCGTATCCAGATCGTGGCGCCATGATATGAACCGCGCGAATCATCTCCCCATCAAGTTCCCCTCCTGGCGTCGCCGGGTGTTGCTGCTCATGGTGCTGAGCGGCTTTGCGGTCTTGCTCGGGCGTTCGGTTTACCTGCAGGCGATGCATACCGATTTCCTGCAACAGAAAGGCGATGCGCGCTATAGCCGCGTAATGACGCTTTCTGCGCATCGCGGCATGATTACCGATCGCCATGGTGAACCGCTTGCGATCAGTACGCCGGTCGAATCCATCTGGGCCAGCCCGCCGGATGTCGAAGCCGATTCCGCACAGATCAAGAAGCTGGCTGAACTGCTCGGCATCAAGCAGGCCGATCTGCGGAAAAAACTGGGCAGGGATCGCAGTTTCGTCTATCTCAAGCGTCGCATGCCGCCACCGGATGCTGCGCGGGTGATGCAATTGGCCATTCCCGGCATTTTCATGCAGCGCGAATACCGCCGCTATTATCCTGCCGCCGAAGTGACCGCCCACCTTGTCGGCTTTACCGGCATCGACGACAAAGGCCAGGAGGGCATGGAGCTGGTCTTCCAGAAATGGCTCTCCGGCAAGCCCGGCAGTCGTCACGTACTGAAGGACAGGCGCGGCCATATCGTCGAAGATCTGGAGGCGGTAAAGGTGCCGCAGGACGGACATGATCTGGCGCTGTCCATCGACCGCAATATTCAATACCTGGCACATCGCGAGTTGGCGCGAGCCGTTGAAGAGCACAAGGCCAAGGCCGGTGCCAT
The DNA here is from genome assembly GCA_035460905.1 of Methylophilaceae bacterium. Taxonomy (GTDB): domain Bacteria; phylum Pseudomonadota; class Gammaproteobacteria; order Burkholderiales; family Methylophilaceae; genus MM2. The sequence continues at coordinate 2,545 of DATHWE010000089.1, forward strand.
CGTGGTACTGGACGCCAAATCCGGCGAAGTGCTGGCGATGGCCAATCAGCCGGTCTACAACCCGAACAACCCGGTCAAGATTGCCGGAAAATCCCGCAATCGCGCCATCGTCGACATTTTCGAGCCTGGATCGACGCTGAAGCCGTTTACCGCCGCCGCAGCGCTGGAGGCCGGAACGTTCAAGGCGGAAACGAAAATTGAAACGGCCCCCGGCTTCCTGAGAGTCGGCCGTGCAACCATCCATGATGCGCACCCGCAAGGATTGATCACGGTATCGGAGGTGATTCAGAAGTCTTCCAACGTAGGTGCAGCCAAGATGGCGCTCAGCCTGCAACCGCAATACCTGTGGAGTACGTTCAATCAGATGGGCTTCGGCAGCCCGGTCAATATCGGTTTCCCCGGCGAAGCGACCGGCAGGTTGCGCCCCTACAAGAGCTGGCGTCCGATCGAGCAGGCGACCATGTCCTATGGCCACGGCATCAGCCTGAGCCTGATCCAGTTGGCGCGCGCCTACACGGTGTTTGCCAACGATGGCGAGATCAGGCCGGTTTCGCTGCTCAAGGTAAAAGAGCATCCCGTCGGCCAGCAGGTGTTCTCCGCAAGTACTGCGCGCAGCGTACGCGACATGCTTGAAACCGTGGTCCAAGTAGGTGGGACAGCGCCTTATGCACAGGTCATGGGTTATCGCGTGGCAGGCAAGACCGGGACGGCGCACAAGCTCGACGTGGGCGGGTATGCCGCAGACAGATATGTTTCATCCTTTGTCGGAATGGCGCCGGCCTCCAATCCGCGCCTGATCATTGCAGTGATGATCGACGAGCCCAGCGGCGGCAAGTATTACGGGGGCACAGTCGCTGCGCCGGTGTTCAGTGCCGTCATGGCCGGTGCCTTGCGGCAACTGGCGGTACCCCAGGATGCACCGAGCGACAACATCGTGATCCCGCCGGAAGACGCGCCGGAAGTGAAGGAAGTCGTATGACACGGTATCGCGTAAGCGCTTGGTGCGGGAATACGGCTTGCGAGCGTCTTGGTCAACATCTGCCAGTTTCCGCAATGGTGGCGTGGCGGGAGGTCGTATGACGAATTTCCTCTCAAAATTGGGCGTCAAGGCCAACCGGTTGACCACGGATAGCCGCAAGGCAGGGCCGGACAGCATATTCCTGGCCTATCCCGGTGAAAACGCGGACGGCCGTGATTACATACCGCAAGCGGTAGCGCAGGGTGCGGCTGGCGTGCTGTGGGAGCGCGATGGATTTTCCTGGAATCCGCAATGGCCGCTGCCGAATCTGGCAGTTGAAAATCTGCGTGCGCAGGCTGGCAACATTGCCAGCGAATTCTACGGTCATCCCTCGCGCAAGCTGCACATGACCGGCATCACCGGCACCAACGGCAAAACATCGTGCAGCCACTGGCTGGCCGAAGCGCTGTCGCGTCTCGGCCGCAAAACCGCTGCCATCGGCACGCTGGGTAACGGCTTCCCCGGCGCCTTGTCCGAAGCGATCAATACCACGCCCGATCCCATTCTGCTGCACGGAATGCTGGCCGAGTATGTAAAAGAGGGCGCCGCCGGTGCGGCGATGGAAGTTTCCTCGCATGGCTTGGCACAAGGCCGCGTCAACGGCGTGCATTTCGATGTGGCGGTGCTGACCAACCTGTCGCGCGACCATCTGGATTATCACGGCGACATGGCCGCTTACGCCGAAGCCAAGAAAAAACTGTTCTATTGGCCCGACCTCGGCTGCATGGTGATCAACACCGATGACGATTTCGGCGCGGAGCTCGCGGACGACGCCGAAGGGCGCGATCTGCGTGTGCTGACCTATGGCCTGCAAACCGGCGTTGTGCGCGGACAGAATCTGGAGTTGCACGGAGACGGTCTGGCGATGGATGTAGTTACGCCTGTCGGCAATACCCATCTGGAAGCCCGGCTGATGGGCCGTTTCAATGCCTATAACCTGCTGGCGGTGCTGGCGGCGCTGCTGGCCAGCGATGTGCCGTTGCAGGAAGCCGTATCCGTGTTGAAGGATGTGCAGCCGGTGGCCGGCCGCATGCAGACACTGGGCGGCGGCGAGCAGCCGCTGGTGGTGATCGATTACGCGCATACGCCGGACGCGCTGGAAAAGGTTCTGGTTGCTTTGCGCGAGCAGACTGCCGGTCGCCTGATCTGCGTCTTCGGTTGCGGTGGAAATCGCGACAAAGGCAAGCGCCCCCTCATGGGCGAAGCGGCTTCCAGACTGGCGGATATGGTAGTTGTCACTTCGGACAATCCCCGTCACGAAGATCCCGTCGCGATCATTAACGAAGTCATCGCCAGCATGAGCGGCGACTATCACGTCGAGGCGGATCGCGCTGCCGCGATTGACCGCGCCATCAGCGAGGCACAACCGGGCGACATCGTATTGATCGCCGGCAAGGGGCATGAGGATTACCAGGACATCGGTGGCGTCAAGCTGCCGTTCGATGACAGCGAAGTCGCGCGTCGCATGCTGGAGTGCAGAGCATGATGCTGCGGCTTTCAGAAGCGGCCCTGGCGACCGGGGGGCGCATCGTGGGTGAAGATGCGGCTTTCGATGCGGTGTCGACGGACAGCCGTGCGATACAGGCGGGCGATCTGTTTGTCGCACTGCGTGGCGAGCGCTTCGACGGCCACGATTTCGTCGACGATTGCCTGCAGCGTGGCGCTGCGGCGGCGATGGTCGATGCGCGCTGGCAAGCTGGCGAGGCCGCGCCGCTGCTGGTGGTTGAGGATACGCGCCTGGCGCTGGGTACCCTGGCTTCTTACTGGCGCGGCAAATTCGCATTACCGATGGCTGCGGTAACCGGTAGCAACGGCAAGACCACCGTCAAGGAAATGCTGGCCTCTATCCTGCGCGTCAATAGCGCAGACGATGCGGTGCTGGCGACCCAGGGCAATCTCAATAATGACATCGGCATGCCGCTCACGCTGTTCAAGCTGCGTGCCGCGCATCGCTATGCCGTCATTGAAATGGGCATGAATCATCCGGGTGAGATTTCCTACCTGACCCGTCTGGCCCAGCCAACGGTCGCGCTGATCAACAACGCATTGCCGGCACATCTGGAAGGTCTGGGCAGCGTGGAAGCCGTGGCGCATGCCAAGGGAGAGATTTTTGAAGGGCTGGCGGATGACGGGACGGCCATCGTCAATATCGATGACCAGTTCGCACCCTTGTGGAAGCAACTAGCGTCGCCACGCAAAGTGCTGACGTTCGGTCTGGACCATGCGGCCGATGTGAGCGCCGACTATCACCTTAATGCCGACAACTGCGAAATCACATTGAAAACACCGCAGGGCACGGCTGCCGTTCGCCTGCCTGTTCCCGGTGTGCATAACGTGCGCAACGCGCTGGCTGCGGCAGCAGCGGCCACGGCGATGGGCGTGTCGTTGGATGCGATCGTCGGTGGTTTGCAGCAGTACGGCGGCGTAAAGGGCCGCCTGCAACGGAAAGCCGGTATCAACGGCAGCGCGATTATCGACGATACCTATAACGCCAATCCGGCTTCGATGCGCGCGGCTATCGACGTATTGGCGGCATGCCCCGGCAAGCGCGTGCTGGTGCTCGGCGATATGGGAGAACTGGGCGAAACGGCTGTGGAAATGCATCGCGAGATCGGCGCTTATGCCAAGAGCGTGCAGCTTGATCGGCTGATGGTGCTGGGCGAACTCAGCAAGGAAATGGCGGCCGGGTTCGGCGCAGGCGCGCAGCATTTCGAGTCGCCCGAAGCGCTGGGTGCAGAACTAAATAGACATCTGACAGCAGATATGACTGTGCTGGTGAAAGGGTCGCGCTTCATGCGTATGGAACGCGTGGTGGCCCTGCTGCTGGCAGAAACCAACGAAAAGGAGAGCAAGCATGCTGCTTGAACTGGCGCGCTGGCTAGCGCACGACATACGCGGATTCAATGTCTTCAACTACATCACGTTGCGCGCGATGCTGGCGACGCTCACCGCGCTGGGGATTTCCTTCCTGGTCGGCCCGACGATGATCCGCAAGCTGACCCAGTACAAGGTCGGCCAGGCGGTGCGCGACGATGGACCGCAAACGCATTTGATCAAGGCCGGCACGCCGACCATGGGCGGCGCGCTGATCCTGGTAGCGATTGCGATTTCGACATTACTGTGGGCCGATCTTACCAACCGGTACGTGTGGGTGGTGCTGATCGTCACGATGGGCTTTGGCATCGTCGGCTGGGTGGACGACTGGCGCAAAGTGGTGCATCGCAATCCCAAGGGCCTCTCCGCCAAGGAAAAGTATTTCTGGCAATCGCTGATCGGTTTCGGCGCGGCGTTCTACCTGTTCTACACCGCAAACCTGCCGGCACAGACCACGTTGATCTTCCCGTTCTTCAAGCATCTGGTGCTGCCGCTGGGTGCCGTGAGTTTCATCGTGCTGACTTATTTCGTCATCGTCGGCAGCAGCAATGCGGTCAACCTGACCGACGGCCTGGACGGCCTCGCGATCATGCCGACGGTGCTGGTGAGCAGTGCACTGGCCTTGTTCGCCTACATTGCCGGCCACCTGTATTTCTCCAAATATCTGGGCATTCCGTATGTGCCGGGCGCGGGCGAATTGGCCGTGTTCTGTACGGCGATGGCGGGTGCCGGCTTGGGATTCCTGTGGTTCAACGCCTATCCGGCGGAAGTCTTCATGGGCGATGTAGGCGCGCTGGCATTGGGCGCGGCGCTGGGCGTCGTAGCCGTGATCGTGCGGCAGGAGATCGTGCTGTTCATCATGGGCGGCGTGTTCGTCGTGGAAACGCTGTCGGTCGCGGCGCAAGTAACCTATTTCAAGTACACCAAACAGAAATATGGGGTGGGCCGGCGCATCTTCCTGATGGCGCCGCTGCACCACCACTATGAACAAAAAGGCTGGAAGGAGACGCAAGTAGTCGTGCGTTTCTGGATTATCACGATGATGTTG
>DATHWE010000090.1:0-3435 GCA_035460905.1 Methylophilaceae bacterium
CCAAGCCCAACCCCATTCCTCCCGGCATGCACAGCATTACTCCGCACCTTGTCTGCGCGGGCGCCGCGGATGCCATCGAGTTTTACAAGAAAGCTTTCAATGCCCAGGAGTACGGCCGCGTACCGGGGCCGGACGGCAAGCTAATGCATGCGCTGATCAACATCGGCGATTCCATGGTCATGCTGGTCGACGAGTATCCCGAATACGGCTCGCTCGGCCCCAACGCACGCAACGGGACGAGCGTGACTTTGCACATGTATGTTGAAGATGCCGACAAGCAGTTCAAGCAGGCGCTGGATGCAGGCTGCACGGTGCGCATGCCGCTCGACGACATGTTCTGGGGCGATCGCTACGGCATCGTGCAGGACCCTTTCGGGCATTTATGGTCCATTGCCACGCATGTCCGCGATGTCAGCCCGGAGGAAATCATGGCTGGCGCGGCCAAAGGCTGTCCTGAAAATGGCTGAGCATCCTGCTCGTTGCGCAGCCCGCATTACGGCCTTCGCAGCACCTGCAATCGACTGGAGAATATTCCATGAAAAAGATCGCTCCATGCCTGTGGTTCGACGGACAGGCAGAAGAAGCCGCCACGTTTTATACCGGCATTTTTCCCAACTCGAAAATTACCGCTATTTCGCACTACGGCGAGGTCGGCCAGGAAATTCACGGCAGGCCGCCGGGATCGGTGATGACAGTGGCTTTCGAGCTCGACGGGCAACCGTTTACCGCGCTCAACGGCGGGCCGACATTTACCTTCAGCGAAGCCATCTCTTTCCAGATCAGTTGCGAAAACCAGCAAGAGCTGGACTCCTACTGGGAAAGGCTTTCGCAGGGAGGTAATGAAGCAGCGCAGGTGTGCGGCTGGCTCAAGGACAAGTTCGGCGTTTCGTGGCAAGTGATTCCCGCCACTCTGGACACCATGATGCAGGACCCGGACACGGAAAAATCCGGTCGTGTCATGGGCGCGCTGCTGCAGATGAAAAAACTCGATATCGCTGCTTTGCAGCGCGCTTATCTCGGATAGGAGAAGTTGATGAAGACGCTTCATTTCACTACCCTTATCCATGCCAGTCGCGAAGCCGTATGGAATGCCATGCTCGCGCCTGAAACCTACAAAATATGGACCACAGAATTTTCTGCAGGCTCGTATTTTGAAGGCTCCTGGGACAAGGGCGAACGTATTCGCTTTTTATCACCGGACGGCTGTGGCATCACTTCGGTTATCGCCGAGAATCGGCCCCATGAATTCCTTTCCATTCAGCACCTCGGCATCATCAAGGAAGGCGTCGAGGATACCGAAAGCGAGGAAGCGCGAAGCTGGGCGCCCGCCTACGAGAATTACTCCTTCTCGGCATCCGGTTCGTCTACCGAGCTGGCGGTCGACATGGACGTGACGCCCGAATTCGAAGAGTACATGGTCAAAACCTGGCCCAAGGCGCTCGCCAAGCTCAAGGCCATCAGCGAATCAGGCGCTGATGAAGTGCATGAAAAAAACTGATTAGCAACGCCGGACGGGGAGTTTGGCACTAAAATCCCCCGGATGAATCGAATAAAAAATCTTTGCATTTATTGCGGCTCGCGTCCGGGCAGGCTCGAAAGCTATGCGGATGCCGCGCGGGCACTGGCCGAATCGATGGTCAAGCGGGATATCGGACTGGTGTACGGCGGAGCGAGCGTTGGCATCATGGGCATCGTGGCCGACCATGTGTTGCACTTGGGAGGTCGCGCTGTCGGCGTCATCCCCGAAGCACTGGTACGCAAGGAAGTCGCGCATGATCACTTGACCGAGCTGCACGTTACACCCTCCATGCACGCCCGAAAAATGCTGATGGCGGAGCTTTCCGACGGCTTCATAGCCCTGCCCGGTGGCATCGGCACGCTGGAAGAAATCTTCGAAGTCTGGACCTGGGCGCAGCTCGGCCTGCACCACAAACCATGCGGATTGTTGAACATCGCAGGCTATTACGATCCTTTGCGGAAATTCCTCGATCACACTGTCGAGGAGCAGTTCGTCCAGCCGGACATTCGTTCAATGCTGATCGTCGAAAACGAACCGGAAGCCCTGATGGCACGCCTCCTCGATTATCAGGCGCCCAGGATGGCAAAGTGGGTAGACAAGGACGAAACTTAAGCCTCGGGACGCCCTTCCCACTAATTGAACGTTCAGCCGAGACAAGGTGAATAAGCTTTACAGGCCCTATCTTCACTGAGAGAAGCATCGCGAGTAAGCTTGAAAACATTTCAGTCTCTCGTAAAACAAGGTACTAAAAAATGTCCAAAGAGAATTTCCTGCATCTGCAGCACAGCGAAACCGTGGTTGCCAGCATGGCAGCGACCATCCTTTCCGCTTATATCCAGAAAGGTGAACTGGACGACAGTAACGAGGATGCGTTGATCGAGAAGGCGATCATCATCGCTGTCAAACTTGCCGCCGGCACCGACCGGCATGTCAAAAGCGATGAGGAATGGGTCAAGAAAGGCACCGATTCGGCTTACCTCATCGGATAAGATCAGCCCATGGACCCACGCGTATTTTTTGCCGCCGAACGCACCTTGCTGGCCTGGATACGTACCGGTCTGACAATCATCGCGCTCGGGTTCGTGGTCGCCAGGTTCGGGCTGTTCCTGACGTTGTTTTCCGGTCAGGCAACTACCGCTGACGCTCATGGGTGGTCCAGCATGCTCGGCGTCTCGCTGGTCGTGGCCGGCGCACTGGCAATGCTGGGCGCGCTTCATAACCACCGCAGTTATCTCCGGCAATTGCCGCAACACGACATCCCGCAGGTTGCGATGCCGTGGCTCACCTCCGTAGTTACGCTAGCGGTGGCGTGCTTCGGCCTCATGCTGGCCTTGTATCTTGCCGTGGCCTGAGCAAAATCTGTATCGACTGCTGGCCGACCTGCTGGTGCTGGCGCATTTTGCGTTCATTATTTTTGTGCTGCTGGGCGGATTGCTGATGCTCAAATGGCCGCAAGTTGCCTGGCTGCATATTCCAGCCGCACTCTGGGGTGTAATGACGGAGCTCCTGAGCCTGCCATGCCCGCTTACACCCATGGAAAAACATTTCCAGCGGCTGGCGGGCGACGCCCCCTACGAAGGCGATTTCATCGCTCATTACCTGCTTCCGCTGATTTATCCAGCCGGGCTGACGCCGAATATCCAGATCCTCCTCGGCATTATTGTCATCGTTGTCAATATCGTCATTTACACCTGCGTGCTGACCCACATGAATCAGCGAGGCTGACGCGCCTCCATTCCTTCGATGTGCCCGCTTTCTGACAGCGGAATCAGCCAGCTCCTACACTCTTTCGCCGGCAAGGCGGCTATGCTCATCCCAACGGCGGCGAAGTCATCAACGGTTAACTTAGGAGAGATATACATGGGTCATGCTTTTTACCAAACCTGCATCGAAGCCTGCCGCGCGTGCGCCGAAGC
>DATHWE010000091.1:0-4888 GCA_035460905.1 Methylophilaceae bacterium
TGCTGGTCGAAGGCAATACCGAGCTGGGGCTGATCGCCAAGAACACGCTGGATGGATTGAATCTGCCCGAATGGCTGCAGGCATTGTTGTCGCCCGGAAGCCTGCTGGCCAGGTTGCGGCTGTAATCAGCACGCGTTGCGGTATTGCAGACCCTCTTCCCTATTTTTTGATCCAGATCAAGGAAACAACGTTAATCTATATTCATAATTGTTTCACATAGAACAACAAGCCGCAGATTTCGCTGCGATGCAATGAGGAGATGTTTTTGGCTACCAGTCAGCTGGAAACCGGCAGAAATCTATTCTTTACAGAGTCTTGTTCAAAGATAGTCCTTGAGCTGATAGTGAAGCATCGGAAAGGAGTGATGATGGCACAACGCCAGGAGTATAAAAACCTGCCGCTCGTGTATTCCTGCTCCGGCTGTTCGAGCGCCGCGCAAACCGCCAATTACATCGCGCTCAAGCTGGACCGCGACGGCGCAGCCGAGATGTCCTGCATCTCCGGCGTCGGCGGCAATGTTCTGCACCTCGTCAATATCGCCCGCTCCGGCCGCCCCATCGTGGCCCTGGACGGCTGCCCGCTCGCCTGCACCCTGCATTGCCTCGAGCAGCGCGGGATTTCGGCCGACTATCATCTGCTGTTGCATGAACACGGCGTCAAGAAAAAATACCACGCGGATTTCGATCGGGAACAGGCGGATCGCATCGCCGACGAAGTCGCTATCGAAGCGCGCCGGTTACGCGACGAAAGCCAGCCGGAAATGCACACGGCACCGCTGCAATCAATCGAATAAGCTTGAAAAGTAGATTTCCGACTTAATCGTCCTATTTCTTGACCGAGGTCAAGGAATCCTCCCCTCGCATGTTGCGACAATGCCTCATGGTGCGACGAACGGTCGCATATTCGACCAACGGGCATGCAACGCAGAGGAGAAATCATGGACACCCGCGAACAGGAAATCGACAACAACAACCATCCGGACTTGCAGGATGAGAGCCGCAGAAAATTCCTAGGCACCACAGCCATGGTGACGCTGGCCGGAGCCGGCATGGCGATGGGCCTTGCCGCTTGCAAGAAAGACGAGGCGGCTGCACCCGCCGCCGGAAAGGCTGCTGAAGCCGGCGGCGACGCCAGCCGCGCAGTAGCTCCGGGCGAGTTCGAAGTGCATCCGGGCAAGCTCGACGAATATTATATTTTTTCCAGCTCCGGCCATAACGGCGAAGTTCGCATCTACGGCCTGCCCTCCGGCCGCACGCTCAAGCAGATTCCGGTGTTCAACATCGACCCGATGGTCGGCTGGGGCATCACCAACGAATCCAAGAAGATCATTGGCACGCGCCCGGACGGCAGCCTGAAATATTTCACAGGCGACACGCACCACGTGCACGGCTCGTATACCGATGGCACTTACGACAGCAAGTATCTGTGGACCAACGACAAGCTGAACAACCGTATCGCGCGCATCCGCATGGATTACATGGAATGCGACAAGATCACCGAAATCCCCAACGTGCAGGGATTTCACGGCATATTCCCCGACAAGCGCGACCCGGTGGATGCCAGCATCAATCACACCACGCGCGTGTTCTGCGGCGCCGAGTTCCATATCCCGCTAGATAACGACGGGCGCGACCTGGACGACCCGACCAAGTGGCGCGGCCTCTTTACTTGCGTCGATGCTGAAACCATGGAAGTGCGCTGGCAGGTCAAGGTCGACGGCAACATGGACCTGGTGGCAACCTCGTATGACGGCAAGCTGGCCGCGGTCAACCAGTACAACGTCGAGAATGGCGCGGTGCTGGCCGACATGATGTCCGCCGAGCACGACGCCTGCCTGTTCCTCAATGTCGCGCGCATCGAGGCCGCGATCAAGGCCGGCAAGAGTTTCACCATCGGCGATTCCAAAGTGCCGGTCGTGGACGGCACCCAAGCCGCCAACGCCGATCCGAAAACCGCGCTCACCTGCTACGTGCCGGTGCCGAAGAACCCGCACGGCGTGAACCTGTCGCCGGACGGCAAGTATTTCGTCTGCGCCGGCAAGCTGTCGCCGACCGCGACCGTGATCGCCACCGAACTGGTGCACAAGTGGTTCGCCGGCGAACTGAAGGAACCGCGCGACGCCGTGGTGGCCGAGCCGGAAATCGGCCTGGGCCCGCTGCACACCGCCTTCGACGGCAAGGGCAACGCCTACACCTCGCTGTTCCTCGACAGCCAGATCGTCAAGTGGAACGTGGAAGCCTCCATCGCGCAGTTCAAGGGCGACAAGAACGCCAAGCCGGTGGTGGACCGCATCGACGTGCACTACCAGCCGGGCCATACCTACGCGTCGATGGGCGAGACCAAGGAAGCCGACGGCAAGTACCTCAACGCCGGCAACAAGTTCTCCAAGGACAGATTCCTGCCGGTCGGCCCGCTGCATGTCGAAACCGAGCAGCTGATCGACATTCGCGGCGACAAGATGCGACTGATCCACGACCACACCGCTTACCCGGAACCGCACGATGCCATCATCGTCCGCGCCGACGTGGTCAAGACCAGGCAGATCTACAACATGGACGACTTCCCCAATGCGGTGAAATCGTTCGGCGACAGCCGCGTGGAGCGCAAGGGCAACAAGGTCAACGTGTATATGACTTCGCAGGCGCCGAACTACAGCTTGCAGGAAATCCGCGTCAAACAGGGCGACGAGGTGACGATCACATTGACCAACCACGACAAGGTGGAAGACCTGACCCACGGCTTCGGCATCGAGAAGTACAACATCAACTTCATCGTGAATCCGCAGGAGACGCATTCGGTGACTTTCAAGGCCGACAAGGCCGGGATGTTCTGGATCTACTGCACGCACTTCTGTCATGCCCTGCATCTGGAAATGCGCAGCCGGTTTATTGTCGAGAAGTAAACACAACCGTAAGAGCGGTTCTTGGGCGAGCCGCAATGCTTGCCCATTTTTTTTGAACCGTATGACACAAGGATATACTCGGTGCAATTCAGCCATCATCAACCAACGGGGATTCACGGCATGCGCTTGCAACTGCGAAGCTTGCTGTCCGGTATGCCAGGCATGATCAGCCGCAGCCTGGTCGCGGCCTGCCTGTTCATGTTGGCGCTGGCGCCCGCTGCCGCCATGGCGGATGAAGATGAGTATCGCTCCACCTCCGGCCACGGGCAAGCCGCCTCGTATGAAGCGCCGCTGCCAGCCGAGCTTTCCGCCAGCCCGAATCTCTGTGCCTACGCGCCCTGCAAGGATGTGTTTCCCGCGGCCGACCGCTTCTCGGAGCGCAAGGGCCGCCCGACCTATGTCGAGGCCTATCATGACGAGCACGGCAAACAGCAGTTGCTGGGCTATGTGTTTCTCTCTACCGACATCGTCGATATCCCTGCCTACTCTGGCAAGCCTGTCGTCACGCTGATCGGCATGGACGCCAGGGGCAAGATCGTCGGCATCCGTATCCTCAAGCACAGCGAGCCCATCCTGCTGGTCGGCATCCCGGAAAGTCAGCTCACCAAATTCATCAAGCAGTTCCTCGGCAAGAACGCCTGGGACAAGGTCGAAATCGGCAAGGCACGCGCCGAAGGCGGCTATATCGGCATCGACGCGATCAGCGGCGCAACCGTCACCGTGATCGCGGAAAACCAGGTGGTGATGCGCAGCGCCTACGAGATCGCCAAACAGGTCGGCATCATCAAGGCCAAGCCGCGGCCGCAGGCTGCTTTCACGCCATCCACCGGCAAGCGCAGCTGGGATGCGCTATTGCAGGAAGGCAGTATCCAGCGCCTCACCGTATCCGCCGCCGATGTCGGCATCGAAAGCAACGGCCAGCCTTATCTCGACGCCTGGTTCGGCTACCTCAACGCACCCGATGTCGGCCGCAGCATACTCGGCGACCGCGTCTATGAGCGCCTGATGGCCGACCTCAAACCGCACGAGCACGCGATCTTCATCGTCGCCAACGGTAGCGCCTCGTTCAAGGGCTCCGGCTTCGTGCGCGGCGGCATCTACGACCGCATTCAGGTCTCGCAGGAAATGGATACCTTCACCTTCCGCGATACCGATTACCTTAACCTGTATACCATCGAAGCCGCCGGCGCGCCGCGCTACAACGAATCCGGCATTTTCATCGTACGCAGTGCAAGCTTTAGCGCGGCCTATCCGTGGAGCCTGGTGTTCCTCGGCAACAAGGTGGACAAGCAGACCGGCGCCAAGACCTTCGCCAATTTCGACCGCGAATACTGGCTGGATGCGCGCATGCTGCAAGGCGGCCGGCCCGAAGTGATCAAACCGGACCCCACCTGGCTCAAGATATGGAAGGACAAGCAGGTCGGCATCGTGCTGTTTGCCCTGCTTCTTGTCGCCGCAGCCCTGGTGCACGTGTTCCGCGACAAGCTGGTACGCCGCGCCAATCACAAGGACAAGCGCTGGGTGTCCATCCCCAAATATACCATCTGGATCATCAGCATCGGTGTCGTCGGCTTCGGGCTGATGGCGCAGCCCAGCGTCACCCACATCCTCACCTGGGTCCATTCGCTGCTGTTCCAGTGGAAGTGGGAGCTGTTCCTGTCCGATCCGTACATCTTCGTGTTCTGGTGGTTCATCATCATCACCGTCTTCATCTGGGGCCGTGGGCTGTTTTGCGGCTGGCTCTGCCCTTACGGCTCGATGTCGGAACTGCTGTACAAGATCACCAGTGCCACGCCGCTCCGCCGCTTCCAGTTCATGCTGCCGAAAACGCTGCACGACAAGCTAAAATGGCTGAAATACGCGATCTTCCTCACGCTGCTGGCAACATCGTTCTATTCGATGGGCATCGCGGAGAAAATGGCCGAAGTGGAGCCGTTCAAGACTACCTTCCTGGTCGGCGTATGGAACCGTTCATGGCCATTCGTC
>DATHWE010000092.1:0-21121 GCA_035460905.1 Methylophilaceae bacterium
CGATCTCGCGCCGGAAGCCCGCCTCGCTTTGCTGGACGACTTTCGCAAGGAACTGGATCGCATCGCTGCCGGCAATCCTCCCGATACCGAGTTTTTCCGCACGCTGGCCGCGATGATTGCGGAGCGCAATCTGCCTTTGCAGCCGTTTTACGACCTGCTCGATGCGTTCAGCCAAGATGTCGTGAAATCGCGTTATGAAAATTTCGGAGAGGTCATCGATTACTGCCGTCGCTCAGCCAACCCTATCGGCCGGTTGCTGCTGCATCTGTATGGCGAAGCGACCCCGCGCAACATTGGCTACTCCGATGCCATCTGTTCCGCACTGCAGATCATCAACTTCCTGCAGGATGTCGAAATCGACTATCGCAAGGACCGGATTTATTTCCCTCTCGATGAAATGACGAAATACCGCATCAAGGAAGCCCAGATCGCCGGCAAGGATGCGGGCGGCATGTGGTGGAACTTCATGCAGTTCGAGATCGAACGCGCACGCAAGCTGCTGCAATCCGGCGCGCCGCTCGGGCTGGTGCTCAAGGGCCGTATCGGCATGGAAATGCGCACTATCATTGCAGGCGGCGAACGCATCCTGAACAAGCTGCATAAACACAAGGGCGACATGTTCAATCATCGCCCGGCACTTACCCCGCGCGACTGGGGGTACATGCTCTACCGCGCCGTCAGGGCCAAATAATGAATCCGCACGACTACTGCCAGCAAAAGGCTGCCGCCAGCGGCTCCAGCTTCTATTACAGCTTTCTCTTTCTGCCCAAAGCAAAGCGTCAAGCCATCACTGCGCTTTATGCCTTCTGCCGCGAAGTGGACGACGTGGCCGACGAATGCACGGATATTGCCATTGCCCGGACCAAGCTAGCCTGGTGGCGTACCGAAATCGCCAACCTGTACGCTGGAAACCCACAGCACCCGGTGACACAGGCGCTTGCGAATGCGGTACGCGACAACAACCTCGCCGAAGAACATTTCCAGGAAATCATCGACGGCATGGAAATGGATCTCGACCAGAACCGTTACGGCGACTTCAAGGAGCTGCATCTTTATTGCTATCGCGTCGCCAGCGTGGTCGGCCTGCTTTCGGCGTCCATTTTTGGCTACAGCGATCGCAAAACCCTCAAGTACGCGCATGACCTTGGATTGGCTTTTCAGCTGACCAATATCGTGCGCGATGTCGGTGAGGATGCCCGCCGCGGCCGCATTTACTTGCCGCTCGACGAGATGGCGCAACATGGCGTCAGCGAAGCCGACATTCTGCACAGCCGCGAAAGCCAAAACGTGCGGCGACTGCTCGAATTCCAGATCGAACGCGCCGAGGAATACTACCAGCGTGCTTTCGAAGAACTGCCCGATGCCGACCGCCGCGACCAGCGCACCGGCCTTGTCATGGCGGCGATTTATCGAGCTCTGCTCGACGAGATACGGCTTGGCGGCTGCGAAAAAGTGCTCAATCAGCGCGTCTCGCTCACCCCGCTGCGCAAACTCTGGCTGGCATGGAAGTCATGGCTCAAGGGCTAGTCTCCCCGAAGGCAATCCACCCTTGCGTGTAGCTGTCATCGGCGGCGGATGCGCAGGTTTGGCCGCAGCGGCCAAACTTGCCGAGCATGGCGTTGACGTCACTGTATTCGAGGCCAGCAAACAACTGGGCGGCCGAGCTCGCGGGCTCAACTGGAAAGGCAAGCGGCTGGACAATGGCCAGCACATCCTGATTGGCGCATATCGCGATACGCTACACCTGATGGGCCTGGCTGGCGTGGATGAGTCTTCCGCCCTGATGCGCCTGCCGCTGCAATTGATCCAACACCATCAGTTCCGTCTGCGTGCCTCCGCCAGATTGCCAGCCCCGTTGCATATTCTCTCCGGCCTTTTACGTGCTGAAGGCCTGACGCATCGCGAAAGGCTGGCTGCGCTGCGCTTGATGATCACACTCCGGCTCTCCGGGTTCCGACTCAGACGTGATGAGCCTTTAAGCGCGTATCTCGTGCGCCACCGGCAACCGGAGCGCGTCATCCGCTGGTTGTGGGAGCCTTTATGCCTTGCCGCACTCAATACGCCGCTAACCCAGGCCAGCGCGCAGGTGTTCCTTAACGTACTGCGCGACAGCTTCTCGAAAACAAGAAACGACAGCCATCTGTTATTGCCGCGTGTCGATCTCTCCGCCTTGCTTGCCGACCCACTTGGTCGATACATTCAGGCGCATGGTGGCCAAATCCGTCTCGGTACAGCTGTCACGGCGATCCATCAGATAAGCGACGGCTACGCCGTGGAATGTGCCGGCGATACACACCACTTCACCCATGTAATTGCCGCGGTATCACCCTTTCGCCTGCCCGAGCTGATCAAACCATTGCCGGAGCTGGCCGAAGCCGCCAGCCAGTGCGAACGTTACGTGTATCAGCCCATTTATTCCGTTTACGTGCAATATCCCGAGTCTGTACGCCTGCCTTTCCCGATGATCGGGCTTAGTGGCGGCCACGCACAGTGGGTCCTGGACCGCGGCAGCCTCGACGGACAAGCGGGACTTCTGGCGGTCGTAATCAGCGCTGAAGGCCCACATCAGGACCTCACGCAAGAAGCGCTGGCAGAAGCCGTCATTCGCGAACTGGCGTGTGCTTTCTCCCATATGCCGCCTCCGCTATGGCATAAGGTCATTGCTGAGAAGCGCGCCACCTTCGCCTGCCTGCCCGATCTGGAGCGACCGGCACAGCGTACGCCGCTTGCCAACTTTTTTCTGGCCGGGGACTACACGGCAGGCGATTATCCCGCCACGATCGAGGGTGCCGTCAGAAGCGGCCTTACGTGTGCCAGGCTTGCTCTTGCTTCCTGAACACCGCATTTCTGTGTAAGCTAAGTCCATGACTGCGCATCTTTATGACTTTCTGATCCACTGGGGCATCATGAGCCTTGCGCTCTGGGTCGCCAGCTATGTTTTCAACGGCCTCGCCTTCTCCAGCAAATCCTCTCTGCTGGTGTCGGCGCTGATGCTGGGATTCGCCAATGCCATCCTGCGCCCCATACTTGTCTTCCTGACCTTCCCACTGACGCTTTTGACCTTCGGCTTGTTCCTGCTGGTCATCAATGCGCTGATGATCATGCTGGTCGCGGCCGTGGTCAAAGGCTTCAAGGTATCAGGCTTCTGGACTGCGTTTTTTGCCAGCATTTTCATTGCCGCCTTCAGCTTTTTCATCGAATGGCTGCTGCCTGGCAACAGCCCGGTGTTCTACTCCTCCGGCAACACACTCAGCATCTGACGGCAGCTTCCGTTAAAATGCGCGCTTTACCGACATGGATCGCGCAATGAACTACCAGGCACCGCTCAACCATCTTAAAGATCGCGTGATTCTCGTCACCGGCGCGGGCCAAGGCATCGGCCGCACTGCCGCTCTCGCCTTTGCGGCGCAAGGTGCAACGGTAATCCTGCTTGGACGCAAGGTAAAAAAACTGGAAGCGGTTTATGATGAAATCGAAGCCGCGGGCGGCCCGCAACCGCTGATCTTTCCGCTGAATCTGGAAAAAGCCGGCGAAGAAGAGTTCAAGGCGCTGGCAGAGGGCATCCATCAGCAGCTCGGACGGCTCGATGGCATCCTGCACAACGCCAGCCGTTTCGACAATCTGAGCCCGCTGGAAATACAGACGGTAGAGCAATTCAACGGCATGCTGAAAACCAACCTCGTAGCGCCTTTCGCTTTAACAAAGGCCTGCCTGCCCTTGCTGAAACGTGCGCCAGACGCTTCGATCGTCATCACATCCACTACCGCAGGGCATCACCCTGCGGCCTACTGGGGTGCACACGCGATCTCCAACAGCGCTGCGGAGACGATGGTCAAAATCTGGGCTCAGGAAATGGAAACGTTTCCGAATATGCGCATCAACACCATCGTGCCCGGCCCGGTGCAATGCCCGCAACGCAAGCTATCACATCCCGGCGAAATGCATGCCCACCTTCCTAAGGCTGAGGCGATCATGCCGCTTTACCTTTATCTGATGGGTCACGACAGTGCAGGCGTCAGCGGGCAAGTTTTCGAAGCGCAGAAGCCCCCGCAATGAGCTGGCTGATCACCAAATACCTGCTGACAGCCGGCATCGTGGTTCTGGTTTCGGAAATTGCGAAACGCAGCGACAAACTGGGTGGATTGGTAGCCGCACTGCCGCTCGTGACAATCTTGGCGTTGATCTGGCTATATGCAGAAAACCAGACGACCGAGAAGATTGCGAATCACGCCTGGTACACCTTCTGGTACGTGATTCCGACACTGCCGATGTTTCTTGTCTTTCCTGCACTGTTGCCGCGTATCGGATTCTGGTTGACGCTGCTCGCCTGCGTCGCGCTGACGATTGCCTGTTTTGGCCTGTGGGCACTGGCATTGCGACGCTTCGGAATCGAACTTCTTTAACTTTCCCGTAATCGCGCAAGCGCCTGTTCGAGGCGATCCACCCCGTAGACCTCGATATCCTTGACCGCCTGCTTGGGCTGGTTGGCCTTGGGCACAATGGCATGGGTAAAACCCAGCTTGGCAGCCTCTTTCAAACGCTCCTGACCGCGCTGTACCGGTCGCACCTCGCCTGCCAGGCCAACCTCACCGAACACAATAAGTTTCTGCGGCAATGGTTTGTTTTTCAAGGAAGATACGATTGCCAACAAAACCGCCAGGTCAGCAGCCGGCTCACCTATGCGGACGCCGCCCACGGCATTGACGAACACATCCTGATCGAAGCACGCGACACCGGCATGACGGTGCAAAACCGCCAGCAACATGGCCAGGCGATTCTGTTCCAGACCAACGCAGAGGCGCTTGGGATTGGGCGCATGCGCTTCGTCGACCAGTGCCTGCACTTCGACAAGCAACGGACGCGTGCCTTCCTGCGTTACAGTGATGCACGAGCCGGCCACTTCTTCCGTGTGATGTGAAAGGAAGAGCGCTGAAGGATTGCTGACCTCGCGCAAGCCCTTTTCCGTCATCGCAAACACACCCAACTCGTTGACTGCGCCAAAGCGATTCTTGAACGCACGAACAAGACGGAAACTGGAGTTCGGGTCACCTTCAAAGTAGAGCACGGTATCGACGATATGCTCCAGTACACGCGGTCCGGCTAATGAGCCCTCTTTCGTAACGTGACCAACAAGGATGACCGTGATGCCAAGCTGCTTGGCCAGCCGCGTCAATTGTGCCGAACACTCGCGTACCTGTGCCACAGAGCCTGGTGCAGATTGCAGCGCTTCCGAATACAGCGTCTGGATGGAGTCGATCACCGCAACATTCGGCTTATGCGTCTGCAGGATCGCTACGATTTTCTCCAGATTGATTTCGGCTAGCAACTCCACCGAACTGGCATCCAGCCCCAGGCGTTTGGCGCGCATCGCGATCTGTTGCGGAGACTCTTCACCGCTGACGTAAACCACTCGCTGCCGGCCTCCGATATGGCACAGCGTCTGCAACAACAGCGTGGACTTGCCGATACCCGGATCGCCACCGATCAACACCACGCCGCCAGGCACCAAGCCACCGCCGAGCACTCGGTCGAATTCGACAATGCCGGTAGGATGACGCGGCACCTCGGCAGCTTCGACCTCCGCCAGCTTCTGCAAGCCCGCGGTTTGCGCAAGCGACGCAAAGCGACTGGCGGAAGCGGCTTCAGCGATGGTTTCCACCAAGGTATTCCATGCATTGCAGCTCGGGCATTGCCCTTGCCATTTGGGTGCCTGTCCACCGCATTCAGTGCAGGTATAAACCGTCTTAGCTTTCGCCATTCACCTCTCCACGACCGGCACGCGCGGGGCGAGTGCGCACAGCAATTCATATCCAACCGTACCCGATGCTTCCGCCACGGCATCCACCGGCACCTGCGTACCCCATAGCTCTACCGGGCTGCCGATGTCGGCTTCAGGAATATCGGTCAGGTCGGCATACAGCATATCCATCGATACCCGCCCGACGGTGCGCGTCCGCTTGCCCGCGATCGCAATCGGCGTGCCGTTTGGCGCATGGCGCGGATAACCATCGGCGTAACCGCATGCCACTACGCCAATGCGCGTCTGTCTTTCAGCAATGAAACGACGGCCGTAGCCTACACTATCGCCCGGCTGCAAAGTCTGGATACCAATGATTTCGCTGCTCAGCGTCATGGCGGGTTGCAGGCCAAGATCTGCGGCGGACTGGTCGGCAAATGGCGTCGCACCGTATAGCATGATGCCTGACCGCACCCAGTCGGTATGCGTTTGCGGATAGCGCAGGATGGCAGCTGAATTGGCCATGGTCCTGGGTAATGAAATTTCACGCGTCAGCTCATCGAACAGGTCGAACTGACCAGCGATACCGACCTCCTCCTCGTCGGCAGTGGCGAAATGAGTCATCAGCGTCATCTGCCCAACAGACTTGCAGACGCGCAATCGGTCATAAAAGCTCCAGAAACGTCCAATGGGCACACCCAGACGATTCATGCCGGTATTCACCTTGAGAAAGATATCTATTGCAGGAATTCCTTGCGCCGCCTCCAGCATGAGTAACTGGTGTTCGGAGTGCACTACCGCAGCCAAACGATGTTCCGCAGCAATGACTAGCTCGTCTGCGTCGAACAGGCCTTCAAGAAGAAGAATCGTTTGACCAAACCCGGCTTCACGCAGGGCGATACCTTCGGAAATATTCAAGACGGCAAAACCATCAGCATCTTGCAATGCCGAAGCTACCCGCAATAAGCCGTGCCCGTAGCCGTGGGCCTTGATGACGGCCATCATTTTCGATTGCGGGGCATGCCGTCTGGCGACGGCAAGATTGTGACGCAACGCGTCGGTATGGATAGTAGCGAGGATCGGACGCGTCATTCCCTGGCGTAACCCCCGTTAATAATCGCTGCCGCCGTAACCGCCCCCGCCACCGGCGAAGTTTTCGAAGCGGGTATGCTCGCCCAGGAAGGTCAGGCGCACGGTGCCGATGGGACCGTTACGCTGTTTGCCGATGATGATTTCCGCCGTCCCCTTGTCCGGGCTGTCGGGGTTGTAAACCTGGTCACGATAGATAAACAGGATCACGTCGGCATCTTGCTCGATGGCGCCCGATTCACGCAGGTCGGACATTACCGGCCGTTTGTTCGGGCGTTGCTCGAGGCCGCGATTCAACTGTGATAATGCAACGACCGGAACATCAAGTTCCTTCGCCAAGGCCTTGAGCGCACGCGATATTTCAGAAATTTCCGTTGCCCGGTTCTCGCCCGTGCGCGTGGCGGACATGAGTTGCAAATAGTCGATGACAATCAAGCCCAGCTTGCCGCATTGACGGTGCAAGCGACGGGCACGGGCGCGCACTTCCAGCGCATTGAGGCCGGCGCTTTCGTCGATGAACATCGGCGCATCGTTGAGCTTGCCGAGTGCTGTAGTCAAACGCACCCAGTCTTCGTCCTCCAGCCGCCCGGTCCGCATGCGATGCTGGTCCAGTCGCCCGACCGAACCGATCATCCGCATCGCCAACTGCGTCGCGCCCATTTCCATGGAAAACACCGCCACCGGCAATCCGGTATCCAGTGCCACATTTTCGGCAATGTTCAGTGAGAACGCTGTTTTGCCCATGGACGGACGGCCGGCAACAATCACCAGGTCGCCTGGCTGCAAACCCGATGTCATCGAATCCAGATCGGCGAAACCGGTAGGGATACCGGTCACATCGCTGGGGTTGTCACGCTGGAATAGCTGATCGATACGGTCGGCAACCTGCGGCAGCAGCGTCTTGATGTCGATAAATCCCTGCGTGCTGCGCTTGCCGCCTTCGGCAATCTCAAAAATCTTGGCCTCAGCCTCGTCCAGCAACTGCGCGGCATCTTTGCCCTGCGGGCTGAATGCGCTATCCGCGATGCTGGACCCTACCTCGACCAAACTGCGCATGACAGCCCGCTCGCGCACGATTTCGGCATAGCGGCGGATATTCGCGGCAGAGGGCGTGTTCTGTGCCAGCGCACCGAGATAGGAAATTCCGCCAATTGCGGAAAGCTGCGCAGTGCTTTCCAGCGATTCGGCGACGGTAACGATGTCCGCCGGCTTGTTATGCTCGATCAGGCGGCTGATGTGTTCGTATATGACACGATGGTCGTGCCGGTAAAAATCGGTGGAAGCGATCAGGTCGGCGATCTTGTCGAGCGCTTCGTTTTCAAGCAGCAAGCCGCCCAATACGGACTGCTCAGCCTCGACAGAATGCGGGGGGAGTTTTAATGATGCGAGGGAGTCGTCGGCCATGCCGAATTATATAGCATCACGCGCATTTAACATTGCGCGACTGGCCAATCTTGCTCAGGCCGCGATATTCGCTTGCGCGGCCTTGAAACATGTATACCGGCTTCGCCCCGCCGCCTTGGATTGATACATGGCATCGTCGGCGCCCTTGATAAGATCCTCCACAGCCCGCGCATCATCAGGGTAAAGGATGACACCGATACTGCCGGAAACATGGACTTCATGTCCAAACATGTGGAAAGGCTGGGCCAGCGTATCCACAAAGGCCTGCGCAATCCTTCTGGCATCGACGGCATTGTTGATATCGCTGAGGATCGCAGTGAACTCGTCCCCGCCCAGACGCGCCACGGTATCGGAAGCGCGCACTTGGGCCGTAAGGCGATGGGCAACTTGAACCAGCAGTTCATCGCCAACTTGATGTCCCAAGGTATCGTTGACTTCCTTGAAATAGTCCAGATCGATAAATAGCAGCGCCATCGTTTCGGCGGCACGATCCGCCTTTTTGATTGCCTGCTCGAGACGATCGCGGAACAGCCTCCGGTTGGGCAATCGCGTCAGCGGATCGAAGTTCGCATACTCCCATATCTGTTCGGCAACTTTTTTCTTTTCGGTCACATCGGTAAATAAGGCGACGTAATTTTGTACGGCGCCCTTGGCGTTGTGAACCGCACTAATGGATAACCATTCGGCGTAGAGTTCGCCACTTTTTTTCCGGTTCCAGACATCCCCTTCCCAATGGTGCGTAGTAACCAGGGAATGCCATAATTTGTGGTAAAAATCCGCTCCATGCCGGCCAGAACTGAGGAAGTTCGGATTCATGCCCAACACCTCTTCCGCCGAATAGCCGGTAAGTTCGGTAAAAGCAGGATTAGTCGCGACGATGCGGTTGTCGGCATCGGTAATCATCATCGCTTCGTTACTGTAGTTGTACACGGTCGCCGCGAGACGCAACTTTTCTTCCGCCAGGACGCGCGCCGTAATATCCTGGAATTGTCCGATCAGATTGTATGGCATTCCGTTGGAGTCCCTGAGCAACGAGGTCGTGACATTGACCCATACGACATCGCCATTCCTGCGGATATAGCGTTTTTCAATCTGATACGAATCGTTTTCACCCGCCAGCAGATTATTCAGACTCTCGCGGCTTAAAGGCAGGTCATCGGGGTGGGTAATGTCCAGCGCTGTCATTTCAGCCAGTTCTTCCTTGCTATAACCGACAATGTCGCAAAAGGCCTTATTCGTCAGCAGATAATGCTGATCCATGCCGGCGATGCACATTCCGATAGGAGCCAACTCCAGGATATTGCTTAATCTCTGTTCGCTTTTCTCGCTTTTCTCGTTGGCAACTTGAAGTTCACGGCTGATGCTTTCGTTGCGCTGCAACGCATCCTCAAGCTCCCGGGTTCGCGAGCGAACCAAATCCTCCAATAGTACGGTGGATTGAAACATTCCATATCCGGACTGCGGTCCATCAATCTCCCGCTCCGCACGCTCGATCAAGGCATCGACCATTTTATTGAGGCGAACGATTTCGGCCTGCAAGGCCTGGACCCGATCAGTTACCTTATCCGTCACATCAATCATTCATATCCCCCCACTTGTCCGCCAATGGCAATGCCTGTCAGGGTTTGATTGATATGTATGCCCATGAACTGCTCTCCATACGTATTGAAACCCACAACATGGTTGTCCGCAAAAATCCCTTCTGCCTCGCCGATAAGCCCCTTGTTCGCCAACTCAATGTTGCGGAAGGTGCAGTCGCAAGCGATCACCAATTGCGGTGTGCCGATGCTGGTATGGATTTCGTCGAATGTACGCTGGAGATTCCCAATAAAATCGACGCCTTGCGCGACCCGAAGCACCAATCCCTTATCGATAGCACAATAAAACGTCAGGCTGCCATCCGGATTGACACTGCGGATGGAGCGGACATAATCCGTCCCGTTGATGCGAACGACTACCGGTGAAGCCGCAAAACTGGAAGCATCGAGTTGCTCAGGCCTCACGCCCAGCACGCGGGCATACTCCTCAGCCGCAGGCAGGCCATTGAGCTCCTTGACGGTACGGCGGGGAATATCCACCTCGGTAACCACCAGCCGCTCCTGCCCACCGACAAAGTGATGCGTCTTGATGATTGTGAACGGATAAATCGTATCGATGATGGCAAGGATGGCGCTATCGGTATGAAATGCGCCATCGCAAAACACCCAGGTTCGCTCGGCTTTTGAGTCGTCGCCTGCCGACCCGCCGAACATGGGAGTGTCCCGCAACGCTTGCTGGAAAGCATGCACCACCGCTTCTTCACGATTCGATAGCCCGTCGATCAATTGCATGGCAAAACGATTGCGGGGCGCAGCGTCGCGAACCTGCCCATCCAGTCCAGCCCTTAATGTGCAGACCAAGGCTTTTCCAGCCTCATCGCTAAACTGTTGCAAGTGGTCGAGCTGCCCAACGGCAACAGTAAATCCCTGTGCCGGAAAACCGACTCCCACCAGGCTCTGCTTGCTATAGCCTGCCGGGCCGATTTCGCCCGCCGTCGTACATCCGATAACAGGCATATCGGGAAACAATAAATTCATTTCATCCGACAGTGCTGCCAGATCGTAATGGCTGGAACAGAAAAAAACGACCAAGGCTAATTCCGGCCCAGCCATCTCCGCATGAAAATCACGCACGGCCGAACGTGCATCGGTAGCGCTGGTCTGGGCAATTTTGACAGAGGGTATGGCAGTCATCGAAGAATCTTTACGAATAAAACTCCGGCCGTGCGACCTTATTTATCAAAATTGTATCAGCGGCATTACCCAATAAGCATACTATGCAAGCGTGGTTATCCTGCAGCAGACAAACAAAAAGGCTGCCGAAGCAGCCTTTTTTTCGTCATCCGAAGCGGTTTAGTGTTCGCCGAGTACGGAAACAGTGATGTCTACAACCACATCAGCATGCGGAGCAACACTGACCTGATGGTCGCCAATAGTCTTCAGCGGGCCATTGGGCATGCGAACTTCAGCCTTGGTCACTTCAAAGCCTTGTGCGGTCAGCGCTTCGGCGATGTCGTGATTGGTGACGGAACCGAACAGGCGGCCATCCACACCGGCTTTCTGCGAGATTTGCAGCATGAAGCCAGCCAGCTTTTCAGCACGGGTTTGGGCAGCAGCCAGAATTTCGGCTTGCTTCTTTTCCAGGTCAGCACGCTTGGCGGCGAATTCAGCCTTGTTGGCTTCGGTCGCACGCTTGGCCTTGCCTTGCGGGATCAGGAAGTTGCGGCCGTAGCCATCCTTGACCTTGACGATGTCGCCCAGAGTGCCCAGGTTGGTAACTTTTTCCAGAAGAATAACTTGCATTGCTGTCTCTCCTTAGTGCTTGTCGCAGTAAGGCATCAGGGCCAGGAAACGGGCGCGCTTGATAGCCGTGGTGAGCTGACGCTGATAACGGGCCTTGGTGCCCGTGATGCGTGCAGGAATGATCTTGCCGTTTTCGTTGATGAAGTCCTTCAGCAGGTCAACATCCTTGTAATCTACTTCCTTGATGCCTTCTGCCGAAAAGCGGCAGTAACGGCGGCGGCGGAACATATCGCGTGCCATGATTCAACCTTTCTCAATAATCTCTAATTCGTTTATATGCAGTACCAACTGGCGGCTATTTAGGCTTCTTTTAGCGAGAAACCCAGCAACCCTGGCGCAGCTTCCAAGCTTGATTCCCTTGGCCTTTTCAGCCATTTTTGCCATTGCTACGGCGGGAACTTCACATTCGACCTGGCGGTTCATGCCTGCCTCGTTTTGTTGCGAGACGTGCTTGAGGGTAAAAGCCAGGAGCGGGATGCCTGCCGGGGTGTACCGCAGTTCGGCGACTTCCGTCACCTCACCGCTTAGCACCAGCCGGTTGCTAATCACTTAAGCCGCGGCAGCTTCCGCAGCCGGCGCTTCTTCCTTGTTCAGGACGGACTTGGCCTTTTCTTCCTTCATCATCGGGGAAGGAGCGGTAACGGCTTCCTTCATTGCGACGGTCAGGTGGCGCAGCACGGCGTCGTTGAACTTGAATGCGTTTTCCAGCTCAGCCAGGGCTTCCTGACCGCACTCGATGTTCATCAGAACGTAGTGTGCCTTGTGGATTTTCTGGATCGGATAAGCCAGTTGACGACGGCCCCAGTCTTCCAGGCGGTGAACGGCGCCGCCGGTAGTGGTAACGAGCGCGCGATAGCGCTCGATCATGGCGGGCACTTGCTCGCTCTGGTCCGGATGGACGATGAATACAACTTCATAATGGCGCATTGATACTCCTTTTGGTTTAACAGCTGCCCGCATGCGACAACGGTGCAGCAAGGTTGAAGAGCGCAAGATTTTAATGGAAATCGCTAAACAAATCAAATGGATTCATCGATCCATCACGCACTTTCGATGGCATGCTAATATTCGGCCAAAACATCATCAGAAAAACGGCTATGGCACCTCCACCGATCATTGACGAGCCCACACAGGACAGTCGCCGCGCAAAACTCCGGATTGGCGTTGCTGCCGCGCTCCTGATTACCGCCATCGGCATTCTTACCATCCTTAACCAGCGCAGGGACGAGCAGGCTCCTGAAGAACCAGAGACGGAAAAGGCGGTCGAGCAGGCGAGCATTTCCAGCGAAGATATGGAGGCGCCCGCAGCGATTCCAGAAGACGCAGCGCTGACGACAACTTCGCCATTGCCCGAGGAAACTGCGGTTGTCGCGCCTCCCCCGCCCCCCGTTCCGGGGAAATTGCCCGACATGGCACCCGTTACAGCTACAAAAACAACAGCCGGCCCGACGCTGGAAGAAGAAAGCACCGGCGCCAGTCCATCTGCACCGTATGTCGCCAGTGCGGCAAAGGCGTTAGGAAAAGCCGAGATGTCCGCGGCGACTGTTCGACCGCAACCTCAGGCACTGACACAGTCGCCCCAACCTTTGCCATCTGCGCCGAAGGCGTTCGAAGTCCAGCTAGGAGTGTTCACGGATCTGGACAACGCCAAACAATTGCAAACGAAACTGGCCCAACAAGGCATTCCATCGCACACGGAAACGCGCGTCCAGATCGGCCCCTTCAAATCGCGCATGGAAGCTGAACGGGCCAAAGCAAAACTAAAAGCGCTCGGGATATCTGCCGTCGTTCTCGGCAAATAACGCCTCAGTCGAAAGCCGTTATTCCGGCCTCAGCTTTAAAACGGACGTAAAACAAAGAAATCTTCTGCTCCTGCAACCTTGCCAGCAGCATGGCAATGGCAGCATCCTCTGCAAAAAACTCCACGGTCATCGGCAGATCGCCGGCAAGCTCGAAAAAATGCTCCTCATGAAGGCGCCCGTGGCGGCCATAACCTGCTACGGCCCGAAACGCGGATCCTCCAGGAATACCGAGGCTACGCGCCTCTTCGAGCAGCCATTCAGAAAGCATCTTGCCGTCATGCTTGGCTGTTTGCGGAACGTAGAGTTTGAGAAAGTTTCCGGTCACGTCAGCTCCTGATGAAATTGACAGTGAGAATGCCGAGCCCCGTCATGATGAGCGATCCCAGCAGATGCAGGGAAACGTGCGCCGCAACCCAGCCGTATTGCTGGCGGGAAAGCAAGGTCACCACCTCCGCTGAAAACGTTGAGAAAGTTGTCAGTCCACCAAGAAAGCCCGTGACAATGAATAATCTGGTTTCCATCGGCAAACTGGCGTAATGGGTAAACACACCCATGGTGATGCCCATCAAGTAGCCGCCAATCAGATTGGCGGCCAGCGTCCCCATAGGCAAAGTTGGCACCAGCGGATTGAGCAACAAGCCGAACCACCAGCGGAGCCAGGCGCCGGAGGCCGCGCCGACACCTACCGCAATAAATCCGCTGGCGTTCATGTGTTGATTTACAGCTCGTTACGCCATTCCTGGTCTTCGCAGTCGAAGAGGCGGCTGGTCTCTTGCGGCCCCCAGGTGCCTGCAGGATAGGTGTGAATGAAGTCACGCTCCTGCTGCCAGTGCTTGAGGATAGGATCCACCACGCGCCACGCCCATTCGACTTCATCGAAACGGATGAACAAGGTCTTGTCGCCTTCGATCACGTCCAGAATCAACGCCTCATAGGCTTCCAAAGGCATTTCGTCCGGCTTGCGGTAAGAGGCGTTCAACTGCACCGTGCGCGTTTCCATACCGAGGCCAGGTGCCTTGACATGCAGTTCCATATGCATGGACTCCGTCGGCTGCAACGACAGCAGGATCCAGTTCGGCTCCAGTTCTTCGACTGGCGTGTCGTGAAACAAATGCTGTGGGGGATGACGCAGGCGAATCGCAATCGTGGATTGCGTCTTTGCCAGGCGCTTGCCGGTACGCAAATAGAACGGGACGCCGCGCCAGCGCCAGTTGTCGATATAGAACTTGGCAGCCGCGAAAGTTTCGGTTGCTGTATTTTCTTCGACACCCTGCTCTTCCTGATAGCCCTGCACCGGCTGATTCTTGGAAGTACCGGCGGCATACTGGGCGCGGAATGCATAGGCATTGACGGCATCCTTGGGAATCGCGCGCATCGATTTCAGCACCTTCACCTTCTCGTCGCGCACAGCATCGGCTTCGAGTGAAGGCGGCGGTTCCATCGCGACAACCGTCAGCAGCTGCATCAGGTGATTCTGCAGCATGTCGCGCAAGGCACCGGATTTGTCATAGTAGTCGGCACGGGTGCCGATACCGAGATCTTCCGCCACGGTAATCTGCACGTGGTTGATAAAATTGCGATTCCAGATCGGTTCGATCAGCGTATTGGCAAAACGGAACACCAGCAGGTTCTGCACGGTTTCCTTGCCGAGGTAGTGGTCGATGCGGTAGATCTGCTCTTCGTCGAAATGCTTGTGCAGCGAGCGATTGAGTTGCTGCGCAGTTTCGAGGTCAGTTCCGAACGGCTTCTCGACGACGATGCGGTGCAGGCCGCGTGGCTTGGAGAAGCCAAATTCATCAAGGTAATTGATGACGGTATTGAAGTCCTTCGGAATGATCGAAAGATAAAATACGATATTGCTGCAAGCACCTTCGCGCGGCTTGGACAGCTCTTCCTGCAGGTGTTTGTAGAACTCCGGCTCGCGCAGATCTCCAGACAGGTAGGAAAAACGCTTCGCAAAGCGTGCAGCGATTTCAGGATCCACGCGGTCGCCGAATTTATCGTGCAGCACCTTATCCAGATGCTCCAGCCAGGATTCCTGCGAATACTCCTGGCGACCAAGTGCAAGTATGCTCATGTCGCCGGGAATACGGCCAGCCACTTCCAGGTTGTACAGCGAAGGTAGCAGCTTGATGGTGGCCAGGTTACCGGTCGCGCCGAAAATGACAAAATGGCATGGCCCCGGAATGGTTTCTTGATTACTCATTTTAGGTTAGTCCCTTACTTTACTTTTATCGCATGACCGCCGAAGCCTTTACGCATCATGGCCAGCATCTTGTTTCCAAATTCATCCTTGCCCTGGCTGGCGAAACGCGTCATTAGCGCCACAGTAATCGCCGGTGCGGGCACTCCTTGCGCGATGGCTTCATTTACCGTCCACCGCCCCTCCCCGGAATCGGCAACAAACGGCTCGATTCCATTCAATTGCTGGTCTTCCGCCAGGAACTGCACGGTCAACTCCAGCAGCCAGCTCCGAATCACGCTTCCGTCCTGCCACATGCCAGCTACGTTCGCGAGATCGAAACCGAATTCGGTTTTGCCTTTCAGAAGCGAAAAACCTTCTGCATAAACCTGCATGATGCCGTACTCGATACCGTTGTGTATCATCTTCACAAAATGACCGGCACCGCTAGGACCGCAATGCAGCCACCCCTTGTCGGGCGATGGTGCCAGTGCCTGCATCAGCGGCTCTACGCGTTTAACGGCGGCAGTCTCGCCGCCTACCATCAGCGCGTAACCATTCTGCAGCCCCCAGATACCGCCCGCTGTTCCGACGTCCAGGTAATCGATGCCCAGTTTTTTCATCTCGGCTGCGCGTGCTTGCGATTCCTGATAATTGGAATTGCCGCCTTCGATCACGACATCGCCTGCCGAAAGCAATCCGCGCAATTCCTCCAGCGTTTTTTCGGTAACTTCCCCGGCCGGCAGCATCAGCCAGACCGCGCGCGGCGCTGGCATTTTTGCGACCGTATCGGCCAATGAAACGGCAACTTCAATGCCGCATTCGTCAGCGATCTGCTGGGTGACGCT
Source organism: Methylophilaceae bacterium (assembly GCA_035460905.1). Taxonomy (GTDB): domain Bacteria; phylum Pseudomonadota; class Gammaproteobacteria; order Burkholderiales; family Methylophilaceae; genus MM2. Next base: position 16,404 of record DATHWE010000092.1, read on the forward strand.
CTGACTCAGGTTGTAGCCCACAACTTCATGGCCGGCACGGCGCAAACGACGCGCCATATTGCCGCCCATCTTGCCCAAACCTATCATTGCTACTCGCAAGATAATTCTCCTTTTCAGTTCCGCAGGTGTTATCTTGCCCGCGACAGGTTGATCAATTATTCTAACAGGTTTGACCCCTTGACGATAACTGCCAAGGTCTGACCGCGCTGCGATGCGGGCCAGATGCCCCGATAGAAAGATATTCCGTTGCGCATTCTCTACGTTACTTCAGAAGCCTATCCGCTCATCAAAACCGGAGGGCTTGCCGATGTCAGCGGCTCCTTGCCGGCGGCGCTTCGGCATCTGGGCGAAGACGTCCGCCTGCTGATCCCGGGGTATCGCCAGGTACTCGCCAAACTACGCAACACGCGTGCCCTGCTGGAGCTGAAATGGCTTCCCATGGTTGGCAACGTCACCATACTGACTGGCGAAATGCCGGATACCGGCGTACCCGTCATGGTCATCGACCATCCCCAGCTATACGACCGGGATGGCGGCCCTTACCTCGACAGCACTGGGCACGAATGGGTGGACAACCCATTACGTTTCGGCATTCTTTCCCGGATTGCGGCAATTCTTGGCAGCAAGGCCAGCCCCTTGGCTGACTGGATTCCGGATATCGTTCACTGCAATGATTGGCAGGGTGGTTTAACCCCGGCATATATGCACTATTCAGGGTCGCCGTGCGCCAAATCGGTGCTCGGAATCCACAATCTTGCCTTTCAGGGAAACTTCCCGGCCGAATGGGTAGAGAGACTCGGATTGCCGCGCGATGGTTTCACCATCAATGGTTTTGAGTATTACGGGCAGTTGTCCTTCCTGAAAGCCGGTGTGTTTTATGCGGACAGTATCGCGACCGTCAGCCCTACCTACGCACAAGAAATCCAGACGGCCGAATACGGTTTCGGTTTGCAAGGATTGCTTGCGACGCGCAGCAAGGACATTCACGGCATTCTGAACGGCATCGACACCACGGAATGGAATCCGGCCGAAGATCAGCATCTTCCGCACACCTACGATAGCGATAACCTGAGCAAGAAAGACACAGTGAAGCTGGCATTGCAACAACGACTAGGCTTGACGCAGGACGTAACAATTCCGCTGCTTGGCGTCGTCAGCCGTCTCACCAGCCAGAAAGGCCTGGACTTATTCCTGAAATGCGCAGCCCCCTTGCTGAAACAAGGTTGTCAGATAGCAGTGCTCGGCGGCGGCGACCCAGCGTTGGAGCAAGGCTTCCTGCAACTGGCATTGGAGCATCCGCAACAGGTTAGCGTCACCATAGGCTACAACGAGCCTCTCTCACACATAATCATGGCTGGCGTGGATATCTTCATCATGCCGTCGCGCTTCGAGCCGTGCGGACTAAACCAGATGTATGGCCTGCGCTATGGCACGCCGCCGGTTGTGCGTCGTACCGGCGGCCTGGCCGACTCGGTGCATGACACGACAGCAACCTCGCTGGCGAACGGCAGTGCCAACGGCTTCGTGTTCGATCTGGCAAACACAAATGAGCTGTTGACGACTATCCAGCGCGCATTGGCTTGCTATGGAAATAAAGCGGAATGGCGCAAGATCCAGCAGAATGGGATGTCGGTGGATTTAAGCTGGGATCACAGCGCTTTGGACTACCTTAATATTTACCGCTCCCTCATGTGAGGAATGAAAATTTTGGCATAGCTATTGCTTAGGTATAAGCGAGCTTTTCTCCAAAGCTTAAATCTCCTCCTTGAGGGTGCGCTTCGCACCCTTTTTTTTGCCGTCAGTATCGACGGGGACTGCCGTAGCCTTCATCGAACAAATTGAAGGGTGGCGTACGACCTACCAACGCCTCTATAAGGGCAAGCTCAAGGTCTGTGTGATTCTTGAAAGGCGCTCTGCGGATGCGCTGCCCGCTTGTGCCGTCAGCAAGAATGTAACGCGGCGCATCATGATGTTGCGAAACAATGGTTTCCCGGCTGGCAGGATCATTGAGCGCTGCGATATCAGTGGTTCCGTAGCAGGTACAAACATAGGAAAGATCCTCTTGCGCCTCGACATACAGGCCGGTTCCACGTATCCCTATCGTGGCAGTCGCCGTACTGAAATGATGTTGTTTTTTGCCAAAAACAGACAAAAGCGCCCCACTCACCAGTCGCAAACCCGACACCAGCAAGGAATCATCTCCAGAAAGCTCCAGTTTGCTACCGCCGCGCATCAAAAAGGCATCCTTCCCCACCACGAAAATCAGCTGTCCATCCTTCGCGGTTTCGATGCGGTCGCTATGACCGATCACGGTATTCATAGTGGCCGGTTTCCCGTTGACCAGAACTTCGCCGCGTAAATCATAGATCGACTGTCCGGCCGGCAATTCCCGAGGCACCTTGCCCAGCGCTCCAGCATGCGCCGCCCTTGGCAATAACAAGCCTCCTGCCAGTGCATAAACTCCTGCCTGCAAGGCACGGATCAGAAACTCGCGCCGCTCCTCGAGCACTTCGGATTGTTTTGACATGGTAAGTGCTTTATATTCTTGAATTAAAAGGGGTGTCAAGCATGAACTGGCAACATTGCATTTTCATTCTCGCATGTCAGGCGCTGGCGGGAACCGCCCAGGCCGATGCAACACATATCGCCATGGAAGCTGCGCTTGCTCACGACAGCAATATCGGCCACTCGGAATACCATCAGGACGTGCAGGAGGATACCGCACTTCAGCTTGGCGCAAACATTAGCCGCAGCATGCGCATCAGTTCCCGTAGCGGCCTTGTCGCCCGGGCCGGTATTCAGTTGAGCGAACAAGCGCATTACGACGACCTCAGCCTCGTTTCTGCCAGCACAGGCGTCCGCTACCGAGTTCAACCATTGCCGGGATTCACGTCACCCTGGATTGACCTCGCGCTGGGTGCCGAGCGCCTAGAATATCGCGACAGCGAAATCCGCGACGGGTGGATTAACAATCTTGGCATTACCGTCGGGAAATACTTTACGGACAAGTTGCGCATAACCGCCGGATGGATGGCAGAGCGCCGCAATGCGGAAGACAGCCGTGTGTTCGATCTACGCAATCATGGCTGGCAATTAAGTGCTGATTTTCGCCTGACACCGCAAGGCTCGATTTATGCAAAAGCCGCCCGGATTTTCGGCGGCCAGGTTTCTTCCACACCCCAGTCATCGCTATCCGGCACTCCTTTGCGCTATACGGCACAAACACCGGACACGGCACTGTCCGAACATGGCGAGTCACGCAATGCCTATCGATTCGACGCGGTCACCAATACGCTCGAATTAGGCTACAACTACGCCATTGGTGGAAATATGGCCCTCGACATCAGTGCGCGCTATTTCGATGCGGATGCCAAGGGCGGACATACCTACGAAGGCTACTCGGCCCGGGCAGGCTTGTTGTACCAGTTTTAAATCTGCCGCTTAGTCCAGCTTGATGAAGTGCTCGCGGTAGTACTTCAGTTCTTCAATGGACTCGTGAATATCCGCCAGCGCCGTGTGCTTGCCGGCCTTCTTGAAACCGTCGTACACCTTGGGTGCCCAGCGGCGGGACAACTCCTTCAGCGTGCTGACGTCCAGATTACGGTAGTGGAAGTACGCTTCCAGCTTGGGCATATAGCGCGCCATGAAACGGCGATCCTGACAGATCGAATTGCCGCACATCGGCGATTTGTTCGCCGGTACCCACTCCTTCAGAAACTCGATCATCTGCGTCTCGGCCCCCGCGTCGTCCAATGTGGAGGCCTTCACCTTGTCGATCAGGCCGGATTTGCCATGGGTGCCCTTGTTCCATGCGTCCATGCCGTCCAGCACCTCGTCGGACTGATGCACGACGAGGACGGGAGATTCAGCGAGAATGTCCAGATTGGCATCGGTGATAACGACCGCGAGCTCCAGAATGACATCGCTGTCGGGGAGCAGCCCGCTCATCTCCATATCGATCCAGATTAGATTGTTATTATCTTGTGCCATAATGAACCTTAATACCTTTCAACGCTTCCAAATAGTGTCGAGTTTAACCGAAAATAAATCACGATGACCGCATTTACCGCCTTGTTCCTGAGCTTGCTTGTTCTGACCACACTGATCCGTTTCTGGCTGGGGAGACGACATATCGCTTATATCCAGTCGCACAGGAACAGTGTTCCTCCGGCTTTCGCGAACAATATCAGCCTGGATGCGCATCAGAAAGCCGCCGACTATTCCTCGGCCAAAACGCGGCTGGTCATCATCGAAAGCCTGGTGCAGGCTGCTCTGTTATTTGCATTCACACTGGGCGGCGGTTTGCAGTGGATAGACGAAGCCTGGCGCGGGATTCTGCCTGACGCCGAGATTTTCCGCGGCGCCCTGGTCATCCTTTCTGCTTTCGTCATCAGCAGCCTGGTCGAGATTCCGCTGGATTATTACAAGGCCTTCGTCGTGGACGAGCGCTTCGGCTTCAACAAGATGACGCGCAGCATGTTCTTCACCGATTTGATCAAGCACGCGGTGGTCGGCCTGGCGCTCGGTGCTCCCTTGCTGTTTGCAGCACTGTGGCTGATGCAGGGGGCCGGCAACTGGTGGTGGCTGTATCTATGGGTGCTGTGGTCGGGCTTCAACCTGCTGATGCTGGCCGTTTATCCGACAGTCATCGCGCCCTTGTTCAACAAATTCTCGCCATTGACCGACGAAGCGCTGAAAACACGCATTGAAACCTTGCT
>DATHWE010000093.1:0-81570 GCA_035460905.1 Methylophilaceae bacterium
CTTCACAGCAAAAGGAGTTATTGCCATGTCCACCAACACAATCCGGTTGCATCGTGTGTTTCGTGCGCCGGCTGAAAGAATCTACCGCGCCTTCCTTGATCCCGATGCGATGGCAAAATGGCTGCCTCCCAACGGCTTCACCGGGAAGGTGCATCATATCGATGCCAAGGTCGGCGGCACCTGCAAAATGTCGTTTACAAACTTCAGCAACGGTCAAAGCCATTCTTTCGGCGGCGAATACCTTGAATTGGTGCCTCACGAGCGCATTCGCTATACGGACAAGTTCGACGATCCGAATTTGCCTGGGGTCATGCAGACGACCGTTTCCCTGAAACCGGTCTCCGGTGGTACCGAATTGAACATCGTGCAGGAAGGCATCCCTGAAGCCATACCGCCGGAAATGTGCTATCTCGGCTGGCAGGATTCACTCACGTTGCTGGCGCAACTCGTCGAGGCTGAGATTCCGGCAGAATAGACGGCTTTCATCGTTTGCTCGCTGGCTATTCAAATCCGCGGGCAAGAGTCCGTCCACGCTTTGAAAATGGCTGAAGGGGATGAGCGTGTAACGCGGAGCCGCCTTGGATTGCCTGCGCTGCCGACATTACGATATCTTTTCTTAACGTTTGGTCGCCATGATTTGATTTCTTGTTTCCGGCTTGCATATATCTTAAGCCAGAGATTGGTGTACGCCATGGTGAATTTCTTTTCTACGGTCACTGACACCCTGAATAACAAGAGAAAGATCTGGAATTAGTTTGATCAATGATTCCAGCTGCATGTGGTCGATAGGTATCACCGTACAGTCGGTTATTGCAATAACATTTGCCATTCGTGGCCGTGCGCTTAATAAAGACTCCTCACCTACGATAGTCCCTTCCCGCCCTATTTCAACCAGCCCGTCACAAGCAAAAATCTTCACTGCACCACTTTTTACCAGATACATGCACAATCCTTCCTCACCTCGCCGATAGAGAAATGTGCCGGAATTCAATGAAATGATCTCTTTCTCGGAGTTGATGAGATGAATCAGGGTCTGAAAATGGGTAAATGTCATAGGGATAATCAAGGAGCTGATGCGTTATCCTAATTCATGAACTTGAAACATCTATGACAAGTACTCCGCGTCCCATAGTCCTCACGTAGTCCCCCCTTTATTTTCTCCACCACCAACTCTTCATATTTCTGCAAAGCACAGTCACTAGGATGCGCTGAGCTGATTCCCATCCGGGAGTCTCGTCTGTGTGTCTTGCCCCTTTGTTCATATGGAGAGAATAAATGTCCAGCATCATTAACAAAGCCGTAGCGCTGGCTGTTTCTACAGCCATGTTGTCTACGATGGTTGCTCCTGCAATCGCTGCCGAGCCTGTAGTTCAGGGTCCGGAATCTGTCCAGGACTGGTATAACGCCGGCCAGCAATTCATCCGCAATGCGGAAGATCTCGAGCGCAACATGCGCAAGGCCAAGAATGTGATCCTGTTCGTCGGTGACGGCATGGGTATCTCGACAGTGACGGCCGCCCGCATCCTGGCTGGCCAGTTGAACGGCGCTCCGGGCGAAGAAACACGTCTGTCGTTTGAAGAATTTCCTTATGTTGCGCTCTCCAAAACTTACTCCTGGGATCAGCAAACCTCCGACTCCGCACCGACCATGACTGCCATGGTCACCGGCTACAAGGCGCGTGAGGGTATGCTTTCCGTGGATCATCTCACCGCACGCGGCGAGTGCGATCCGGCTGTCATTGCCGCACATTCCCTGCCGACCATCCTTGAACAGGCAGCAGCTGCCGGCAAATCCACCGGCATCGTTTCTACTGCGCGCATCACGCATGCTACTCCGGCCGCAACGTACGCCCATATTTCCGTTCGCGACTGGGAAGCCGATTCCAACAAACCGGCAGGCTGCGGCGTCAAGGATATTGCGCAACAGCTGATCGAAGTTTCCCCGGCAGTGAAGTCCAGCCTGAAGGTGGCGATGGGCGGCGGTCGTACCTATTTCATGCCCAAGACCATGACCGATCCGGAATACGGCAGCAAGGGTCGCCGCAACGATGGTCGTGACCTGACAGCGGAATGGGTGAACAGCCGTGGCGCCGACGCCAAGTACGTCTGGAACAAGACCGATTTCGATGCCATCGACCCGGCCAAGACCAGCCATGTGCTGGGCCTGTTCGAAAACAGCCACCTCCAGTATGAGGCCGACCGCTCAGCTGACAAGTCGGGCGAGCCTTCCTTGACGGAAATGACTGAAAAATCCATCCAGATGCTGATAAAGAACGACAAGGGCTTCTTCCTGCACGTCGAAGGCGGCCGTATTGACCACGCACACCATGCAGGCAATGCCAAGCGCGCGCTGCTGGATGCAATCGAAATGGCTAACGCCGTCAAGAAGGCTTATGAAATGACCAGCCCGGAAGATACGCTGATCCTGGTGACGGCCGACCACAGCCACGTGTTCACCATCGCCGGTTACCCGCATCGCGGCAACGACATCCTCGGCCTGACCGCCGAAGTGCCTGCCGTGGATGGCAACGCTCCGGCACCGAGCAAGGACAGCCTGGGCCTGCCTTATACCACGCTGGGTTATGCCAATGGCCCCGGCTGGCGCGATGCCGTTGCCACCGGCCAGAAGCGTCCGGACCTGAGCGCCGTGGACACCACCAACGTGGAGTTCTTGCAGGAAGCCACGGTGCCGCTCGGTTCCGAAACCCACGCCGGTGAAGATGTCGCCATCTACGCTAGCGGCCCGATGTCGCATGTGGTTCACGGCTCGATGGAACAGAACTGGATCTATCACGTGATGCGCAAGGCCTTGAACTTCTAATGATTGTTTGCTGAAAAGTTTGCTCCTCATACCGGCGCGCCTTCGGGTGTGCCGGTTTTTTCTTGAGATATTCGAGGTAAGCCATGTTTTACAAACGCCTGTTTCCGACGATAGCGCTGCTGTTCGCATGCGCCGCAGCCCATGCCTCTCCTGAACCTTCTGCCGGAGAGGTGCAATATCAACCCTTGTCGGCCAAGTATCGCCAGACCCGTATCGATATCGATCGTCACCAGCACACTGCCGATTGGCATTTCTTCCGCAAGGCGCAGCAGGTCCAGACTTCATCCGGCGATTATGCCGAGGTGTGGCAGCGCGATGAGCGTGGCGAGTTGACCCTCACGCGCGTATTCCATCAAGACCGCAAGTTGATCCAGTACACACCGGGCGAGTTGAAAACCCAGCACCGGGTCAAGGACTGGGGCTCCCTGAATGGCTTTTTCGATCCGCGCCATCAGCCGGGCCTCAAAAAGATTGAAGAAGTCGCCTTCATGGGACATCCCGCTTCCCGCTATGCAGGCAAGGCGGGCAGGGATGACGTCGAGGTAATCTGGCTGGAGAAGGAAGCCATGCTGGCGCGCTATATCGTGACAGGGCGTGATGGCAGCGTCCGTTACGAGTTGACGGACTTGCGCACTACGCCTGAACAGGGGCGGGTTGACGACAACCTGAAAAAAGCCGAAAGCTATGCCTATATCGACGGCGCCGACCTGGGCGACATGGAGTACGACCCATTTGTCCGGCGCGTGCTGGGCGAGGGACACGATCACGGGTCGCATGCGCACCATCATTAGATTGCTCGACAAAAACCGCGGTGTTGTACTGCGGTTTTTTATTGATGAGAACTATCTCCGCATCATCCTCCGGTAAGAATTCTGTCACCGAGTCGAAACATCACTGTCAAATTCGCTGCCTACAATCCTCGCTCACCACAAGGGTATCCGGACTCAGAAAGACCATATCATGCGCAGTCAGCACAGTTTCCGACGTTTTTCATCCCATGCTACAAAAGGATTTACGCTGCTGGAATTGCTGGTCGTCATGGTGATCATCGGCTTGCTGGTCGGGTATGTCGGTCCCAAGTATTTTTCCCAGATCGGCAAGTCCGAAGTCAAAACCGCCAGGGCGCAAATCGCTGCGCTTGAGCAGGCGCTCGACCAGTACCGGCTGGACACCGGTCGCTACCCTGGCCCGGACGAAGGACTCGATGCCCTGTTCAAGAAACCATCCAGTGAATCCCGATGGGACGGGCCTTATCTGAAAAAGGCCGTACCAGCTGATCCCTGGGGCAACTCCTACCAGTACCGGATTCCGGGCGAGCACGGCGAGTACGACCTGTTTTCGTTCGGCAAGGATGGCCAGCCCGGCGGTGCCGATGCCATGGCCGACATCGTCAACTGGTAATCATGCTTTACGAAATCCAGGCTCTTCGAGGGAAAGAGTACATCTCGCTTCGCCTTGAGGCCGCCACGGCGGAGTCGGCGCTGGTCCAAGCCAAGGCGCAGGGCTATGCCGCCTTTTCCGCACGACCGCTGAACGGCCGGGGATTCGCATGGAGCCGTCGCGAACGCTTTCCTCTGATGCTTTTCAGCCAGGAACTGCTGGCGCTGATCGAGGCGGGACTCAACCTGCTGGAAGCGCTCGAAGCGCTGGCCGAGAAGGAGCAGCGCCCGGAAGTGAAGCAGGTGCTGGAAGGCGTGTTGCGCGCCCTCAATGAGGGCCAGCCGATCTCGGCCGCGATGGAGAAATTCCCGCTGGCTTTCCCGCCACTGTACGTCGCCGCGATGCGCGCCAGCGAAAAAACCGGCGGGGTCGCGGAGTCGCTGCAGCGTTATATCGTGTATCAGGGACAGATCGAACTGGTACGCAAGAAGGTCGTGTCCGCGTCTATCTACCCGGCGATGCTGCTGATCGTGGGCGGGCTGGTGATCATGTTCCTGATGGGCTATGTCGTGCCCAAGTTTTCCCACATTTATGAAGACGTCGGCGGCGAACTTCCGGTGCTATCGCAATGGATGCTGGCCTGGGGTGGCTTCCTGGACCAGTACGGCGGGGTATTTCTGGGCGGGCTGGGTGGATTGGTGTTCGCTGCCGGATTTATGCTGTCGCGGGCTTCGGTCAGGGCGAGGCTGCTGGAAATGCTGTGGGCCATTCCGGCGCTGGGCGAGCGTATGCGCATCTATCAGCTGGCGCGCTTCTATCGGTCGCTTGGCATGCTGCTGACCGGCGGGATTCCCATACTCACCGCGCTGAACATGGTGTCAGGGCTGCTTGCACCTGCGCTGCGTGGCCGGCTCGAAGCGGCCTCGGCCCATATCCGTGAAGGCCAGCCGATTTCCGCGGCGATGGAAATGAACGCACTTTCGACACCGGTGGCGCTGCGCATGCTGCGGGTCGGCGAGCGTAGCGGCCGCATGGGCGAGATGATGGAACGTATCGCCGCATTCTACGACGAGGAAACCGCGCGCTGGATCGACTGGTTCACCAAGCTGTTCGAACCGTTGCTGATGCTGGCGATTGGCCTCGTGATCGGCTTGGTGGTGCTACTGCTCTACATGCCCATATTCGACCTGGCGGGAAGCATTCAATGAACACGGTCAGTCATGAATCCATCCACCGTGCGAGACAGCTCGCGCAGCAAACGCGGCGACGCCTGCTGGAGGTGCTCGAGGATCAGTTGGAACTGGACCCTGCGGATTTCGTGGGGGCGCTGGGTTCCACATTCGGCTACGAGGTGCTGGATATCCAGCGCATCCACGACATGACGCCCGATTTCGAGCAACTAGCCTTCCCCGACGCGCTGAGCCGCGAATGTATCCCGCTGCGCAATGCGGAAGGGCAGCTGGTCCTCGTTTTTGCCAACCCATTTGCCGAAAACTTTTCGGCCTGGGCGCTCGAAGCGATACGCGAGCCGTTCAGTCTGCGCCTCGCTCACCACGCCGATATCTCGGCCTATCTCTCGCGCCACGAGGGAACGCTGAGCGCGATGGACAACACCCTGCTGGGCGATGAGTCCGGCCCTGCGGTCAAGCTGGCCGACGTCGAGCAGCTTTCCCTCAAGAGCATTTCGGAAGACAGCAGCCCGGTCGTGCGGCTCGCCAACTCCACGCTTTACGACGCGATGAAAAGCGGCGCCAGCGACGTGCATCTGGAGTCGACCGGCAACGGGCTGACCATCAAGTACCGTATCGACGGTGTGCTCGATGCCGTCGGCGCGATCCATGGGCATGAGGTGGCCGAGCAGGTGATCTCGCGCATCAAGGTCATGGCCGAGCTGGACATCGCCGAGCGGCGCGTCCCGCAGGACGGGCGCTTCAAGGTTTATGCGCAAAACCGAGAAGTGGATTTCCGCGTTTCGATCATGCCCAGCGTATTCGGCGAAGATGCTGTCTTGCGCGTGCTGGACAGAAAGGCCCTGACGGAACAGTCGCGCGGGCTGACGCTGGAACATGTGGGTATCGACCGCCGTACCCGTGAGCAGCTGCGCCGCCTGGCGCGCGAGCCTTACGGCATGATCCTGGTCACCGGCCCCACCGGCAGCGGCAAGACGACGACGCTGTATGCCGCGATTTCCGAGGTCAACAGCGGCAAGGACAAGATCATCACCATCGAGGATCCGGTCGAGTACCACTTGCCTGGCGTATTGCAGATCCCGGTCAATGAAAAGAAGGGCCTGACTTTCGCCCGCGGCCTGCGCTCCATTCTGCGCCACGACCCCGACAAGATCATGGTGGGCGAAATACGCGACCCGGAAACCGCCCAGATTGCCGTCCAGGCCGCGCTGACCGGCCACCTGGTCTTCACTACAGTGCACGCCAACAACGTCTTCGACGTTATTGGCCGCTTCATCAACATGGAAGTCGACACCTACAGCTTTGTCTCGGCGCTGAATGGCATCCTGGCGCAGCGCCTGGTGCGTATCGTGTGCGGCAACTGCGCCACGCTGGACCATCCGGGCGAAGCCCTGCTGCAGGATTCCGGCGTCAGCCCCGAAGCGGCGCAGACGATGAATTTCCGCAAGGGCAGGGGCTGCGGTCATTGCCGCGGCAGCGGTTATCGCGGCCGCAAGGCCGTGTCGGAACTGCTGGTGCTGGACGACGAGCTACGCGAAATGATCGTTGCGCGCGAGCCCATTCGCAAACTGAAGGAAGCCGCGCAACGCAAGGGATTCCGCTTCATGCGCGAAGCGGCGATGGAGGCCGTGGCCAACGGTGAAACGACATTGGAAGAGATCAACCGTGTTACGTATGTTGACTGACACCCTGTGCGCGAGCATTGCGCCTGATGGAGCCACATTGTTGCATCTGCGCAAAGGCTGGCGCACCAGACTGCTCGACAAATGGCAAGGGGTCTGCGAACCGGTGCGCAGCCAGGAGCCGTGGCGGGCCGGGCTGGAGCAGCTTGGCGGGCTTCTCAAACAGTCCGGGCGACGCTTGCCTCTCACCGTCGTACTATCGAATCGCCTCGCGCGCTATCGCATCGTTCCGGCCCCGCGGCCTTTCATGGCAGATAAGGATGTCGAAGCATTGCTACGGCACAGTTTCCGAGAGGTTTATGGCGAGGCCGCAGAACGCTGGAGCATGCGGGCCAATCCTCTTCCCGGCCGCGATACGGTCGTCGGATGCGCGGTTGATACCGCCTTGCTGGACGAGTTGAAGGGACTGTGCAGCTCTCTTTCGATCCCGCTCGCCTCCGCTCAGCCGGACTTCATGACGGGCTTCAACCAGGCCCGGAAGCTCGTGCGTCGCAAGGCGGTGTGTTTTGTCCAGATTGAACCCGGGCATTGCGTATTGGGGCTGATCCGCGATGGCGCCTGGCAATCGATCAATGCCGTTGCCGTCGGTACACACTGGCATGAAGAACTGCCGTCCATGGTGCGTCGCGAAATGCTGGTCGCCGGATGGGAGGGCATCTCCCCTGAAATCGTCCTGAGCGCGCCAGATCGTCAGCCGCGAGTCTTGCTGCCTGACGCAAGCGATTGGGTGCTGCATTACGTCGCGCCCAAGAGCGCCAGCGGATTCGTTCCGGGCAAGGACCAGCCATTTGCCATGGCATTGCGAGGGGCATGACGATGCCGCCCATGATGCTGGATTTTGTCCGCCGTCCTTTCCCGATATGGCCGGGGATTGTTCTGCTGGCCATTGGGCTGGGTGTCATGACGGATGTCTGGTCGCGCTATCAAGCCGCCGGTGAAGCGCTTGCCGAGGCGGAGCACCGACTTGAAAAACTGCAACGCCAGCACAAGCCTGCACTGCGTAAACCCGTCTCGGGGGAAACGGGCGCGCGGCTACAGAGCGAGTTCCGGCAGGCGCAACGGGTTGGCGACTTCCTGTTGCTTCCATGGAAAGATTTGTTCGTGGCACTGGAAAAGGCGGCGATGCCCGATGTGGCATTGCTTTCGGTGGAACCGGACGCGACGAAGCGCGAAGTGCGGATCACCGCCGAAGCAAAAGATACCGCTACGCTTTTTGCCTACGTCAAACGGCTGGAGAGTGTTCCTCGGTTCCATGACGTACATTTGATGCGGCATGAAATTCGCGAGGATGACAAACAGCACCCGATCCGGTTCACGGTCGCGGCGTTCTGGAGGGATATTCCATGATGACGCCGATGCAGTGGCTGGATGTCGGCCGCCGTTATCTGGGGCCGATGGGCGTGGCAGGCCTTGTACTCGTTCTTTCCATACCTCTTTTCTGGCTGGCCGCAGTTCAGCCGACAGGCGCGAAAGCCGAGTCGCTGAAGCGTGAAGTTGCCCGCGTCATGGCGCAGCCTCCGATGAAGATGCGCGTCACGGAAGCGCCGGACCGGGCGGAGGAGCTGGCCCGTTTCCATGCCCAGTTTCCGCACGCTAACGAATTGTCGGCACTGATCGAGAAGATTCATGCTCTGGCGCTTAAAAGCGGCGTCACCTTGCGCCTGGGCGAATACAAGCTAGAGCGTTCCGGGACGGACAAGCTGTGGCGATATGAAATCCTGTTGCCGGTCGAGGCGGGCTATCCCGAGCTGAAGCTTTTCATCGATACCGTCAGCAGCGAGATTGCCACGCTGGGCCTCAAGGAAGTCAGTTTCAAGCGCGAAGCGGTCGGCGACAAGGCGGTGAAAATCCAGTTGCGGTTCGTGCTGTTCGTATTGGGAAACGCATAGTGGCGGCGGTCTCCCGGCAACGGCAATTGCTTCTGATCGGCGGCCTGGCGGTCAGCCTTGGCCTGACCGTATGGGTGGCGGTGAGTGACGAACAGGCGGAAGACGCGGTTGTCGCCAGCGCAGCGCCTGCCGCAAAACGCAAGATCACCGTTGAAAGCGTCGAACCCGCAACAACCCTGCCGGTGCTGGCACGTCCAGAGGGAAACAATGACGAGAAGCCGGCGAACAACCTGTTCGAGGCACACACCTGGTATGTACCGCCGCCTGCATCGAAGACGGCGACAGTCGCCGAACCTCTGCCCAGGCCTACGGCGCCCGCCGTGCCCTATGCCTACATCGGCAAGCTGGAAGACATGCCGGAGGGCACGCTGTTCATGCTCTCCGCCAACAACAAGGTGTACACCGTCAGGCAGGGTGAGGTGATCGACCGGGTCTGGCGCCTGGAAAAAGAGGACGCTTCCTCCCTGCATTTCACCTACCTGCCGCTTGCCCTGCCGAAAGCGCTCTCCAAAGCGGCCAAGCCTGTCGTGGCAGGCCAGAACAATAATCTAGGAATGTCCTGATGACTTTCAAAATCAACTCCCTTCATCCGGCGGTCTGGATGATTGTTCTTGTTCTCGGAGGTTGCGCTTACGCGCCTTGGGAGAAAGGCGGCGTCGCCGGCACCACTCCGGAAGAACGTGTGGCGAATGCCCGGCAGCAGGTCGAAAGCCGCCCCGATGAAGCTGCGCCGCGCAAAGACTTGCATTTGACGAAGGAGCAGGGCATCGCGCAGTTGATGATGGAGGCCGAGCGTGCCCGTGCCGAGCGCCGTTTCGAAGAAGCCGGGAAGCTGTATGACCGTCTGCTTGTCTTGTCTCCGGACAACAATCGCGCGTTGGCCGGGCGCGAGACGATCGAGCGGGAGCGCAAGCACGAGATGCGTGTCGCCGAGGCTCGCAGGCTCGTCGTTGAGAAAAAACCGGAAGTCGCCCAGGCCATCGTGCGCGAGGTGCTGCTGGAAAATCCCGTACATCCAGGGGCGCTCGATCTGCAAAAGGAATTGCGCGCAAAGCGCGAAACGATGCGCAGCGAACCGCCGCAGCTGAAACCGCCTTTTGAAAAGCCGGTCACGCTGGAGTTGCGCGAAGCCAATATCAAGATGGTGTTCGAGGCATTGTCGCGCGCTACCGGCATCAATTTTATCCTCGACAAGGATATCAAGCCGGACACCAAGGCTACGGTGTTCATCAAGAAGGCGCGCATCGAGGATGCCATCGAAATGGTACTCGCGACCAACGGCCTGCAAAAGAAGGCGCTGTCGGAAACCAGCGCCCTGGTGTTCCCCAACACGCAGCAGAAGCTCAAGGATTATCAGGATTTGATGATCCGCAGCTTCTATCTCACCAACGGCAGTGCCAAGCAGGTCGCCACGCTGATCAAGACCATGCTCAAGACCAAGGACATCTATGTTGACGAGCGGCTCAACATGCTGGTCATGCGCGATACGCCCGAAGTCATCCGCATCGCCGAGAAGCTCGTGTCCGGCAACGATCTGCCCGACCCCGAAGTGATGCTTGAAATCGAGGTGCTGGAGATCAGCCGTAATCGCCTGCAGGAATTGGGGATTGAATATCCGACACGTTTTGCCGCGGAAGCGGACACGCTGCGGGAACTGAGAAATATCACCTCCGACACCATCAGCGTGGAAGGCGATCTGGCCGTCAACCTCCGCAAAACGCTGGGCGACGTGAATCTGCTCTCCAATCCGCGCATTCGCGTCAAGAATAACGAGAAGGCAAAAATCCTGGTGGGCGACAAGGTGCCTATCATCACCACGACTTCGACCGCCAACGTCGGCGTGTCCTCCAGCGTGCAATATATAGATGTCGGCCTGAAACTGGACGTGGAACCGCGCATTGCGCTGGACGACTACGTCAACATCAAGATCGGGCTGGAGGTGAGCTCGCTCGGCGATGTCACCGAGACCAACGGCACCATCGCCTATCGCATCGGTACGCGCAATGCGACGACGCTATTGCGTTTGAAAGACGGCGAGACCCAGATACTGGCGGGCCTGATTTCCGACGACGAACGCAAGAGCACCAGCAAGGTGCCCGGTCTCGGCGAGATTCCATTGCTGGGCAAGCTTTTTGCCAACGAGGAGGCTTCCCGCGGCAAGACCGAGATCGTGCTAGCCATTACACCGCGCATCCTGGGCAATATCAGCCGTCCGGATGCGGAAATCGCCGAGTACTGGTCAGGCACCGAAACGGGTATCACGGACAAACCGCAGATTGTCGTTCCGGCCGGATCGGGAACCTCCACGGCCAGCAACCGCAACAACTTCCGCCCGGTACCGCGGGAGGCGTTGCCGGAGCCCGAGCCGCAGCCGGAAACGCCTCCGGTTAAACAGGTCGAGCCGCCGGAGACGCCCGAGGTAGCGCCAGCGACGGTTCCACCTGCCGCAGAGCCCACCGCTGCTCCATGAGCATGACCACCAGATTCCACGGTTTCACGCTCATCGAATTGCTGGTGACGGTGATGATACTGTCGGTGCTGGCAATGGGGGCGTTGCCCGTGATGCAGGTCACCGCCCAGCGCATCAAGGAAAACGAGCTACGCTCTTCGCTGCGCCAGTTGCGCGATGCCATCGACGCCTACAAGCATGCGGTTGACGAAGGCCGGATCGTGAAAAATGCCGATCAGTCGGGTTATCCGCCGACACTGGAAATCCTGGTGGAAGGCGTGCCTGACGAAAAGGATGCGGCAAAAAAGAAAATTCGTTTCCTCCGCCGCATTCCGCGCGATCCGATGAACGCCGACAGCGAACTGAGCGCAGCCGAAACCTGGGGAAAACGCAGTTATGCCAGCGAATACGATGCGCCGGAGGAGGGCGCTGACGTGTATGACGTTTATTCCCTGAGCGAGCGGCAGGGCGTGAATGGGCAACCTTATGCGAGCTGGTGAATTCATG
Organism: Methylophilaceae bacterium; assembly: GCA_035460905.1. GTDB lineage: Bacteria > Pseudomonadota > Gammaproteobacteria > Burkholderiales > Methylophilaceae > MM2. Next base: position 11,918 of record DATHWE010000093.1, read on the forward strand.
CGGCACAAGGGCTTTACGCTGATCGAACTGATGGTGGTGCTGAGCATCGTCGCACTGCTGCTGACGCTGGCGGTTCCGCGCTACTTCAATAGCGTCGAGAAAGCCAAGGAAGCGACGCTGCGCCAGGATTTGCGCACGATGCGCGATGCCATCGACCGTTTTCATGGTGATCAGGACCGCTATCCCGAGTCGCTGGACGAACTCGCCACCCGCAAATATCTGCGGGCTGTTCCACCCGATCCGATCACGGAGCAGGCTACGAGCTGGATCGTCGTGCCGCCCGACGGAAGCGCTCAGGGCGGCGTGTATGACATCCGTAGCGGTGCTCCCGGCACAGCACGGGACGGCAGCGCGTATGCGGACTGGTAACGGCGTCGCAAGCAAGGCGGACGGGTTTACCTATCTGGGCCTGATGCTCTTCATGACTATTTCCGGCATTGCGCTGGCAGGCGCGGGCCTGGTCTGGCATACCGAGGTGAAACGGGAAAAGGAGCGGCAACTGCTCTTCGTTGGCGAAGAGTTTCGCCAAGCCATCACCAGTTATTACGATAATTCACCGCAAGGCACCCGGCAATTCCCGCCGGCGTTGGAAGACCTGTTGCGCGACGCGCGCTATCCGGTGATAAAACGTCACTTGCGCAGGATTTACGAAGACCCCATGACCGGTACGCGCGACTGGGGGCTGTTGCGCGAGCAAGGGCGCATCGTCGGCGTGTATAGCCGGTCGGCGTCGTTGCCGCTCAAGAAGGCCGGTTTTACCGAATTGCAGAATGAATTCGCCGAGGCGGAGACTTATCAGGACTGGAAATTCATCTATGCGGCCAGTACGCAGCCGGAAGATGCGGTGCCGAAAAGCATATCGGGCAACGCGAGCTCTCTGGAGCCAGGCGTGAACGAAAGCATTACGACAAGCAGCGCAGGTACAGCGGACTCTATTCCAGCACAGAATACAAGCGACGGGTCGCGGCCGGATCGCAATCGTCAGGAAGAGTGCCTGGCGCAGCGTATGAGCGATACCGCGGCCTGCTCTTTTTATTGCAGGAGCGCCGATTCGAACGCATGCAGGCAATGCAGCCTGTCGGTTTTGTCGCGGTATCGGGCCTGTATTGCGGGCAGCGCCATGCCCGCGCTGTCCACGCCCTGATCAGCTGCGGTTCGTCGCAACGCGTTTGCGCGCGCTCAGCTCCCGATAGAGTTTCATCACGGCCGGCACATAGCGCCGGGTTTCTCTGAATGGCGGAATCCGCTTCCCATAGCGCAGCACGGCGCCCGGTCCGGCATTGTAGGCGGCCAGCGTCAGCGTCAGATCTCCCTGGAACATGTCATGAAGCTGGCGCAGGTAAAGTGCCCCGGCATCGATGTTGCGGCGCGGATCATAGGAGTCCGATACGCCCAATTGACGTGCGGTGGCGGGCATCAGCTGCATTAGCCCCTGTGCGCCGCGAGTGGAGGTCGCGCGAGGGTTGTGCCCGGATTCGGCGGCGATCACGGCATGCAATAAGGCAGGTTCCAGCCGGTGGCGGCGCGCGGCCGCCTCAACTGCATCATTGAAAGGCAGGGCATCGGTCTGGCTTGCGGCAGGTGCATTGTCGATGGCGAGCGAGTCTGCCTCAGGCAGGCCATCGGGGAGATTGGTGATGAGTATTCCGTCCTCGCCGTTTTCCGTCACTCGCACATCTGCGGTTGCCTGTGTCCAGGCCAGGCAGAGGCATAGCGGAAAAAGCGAAAGACAAGACACGAGGCGAGACATGGCAGCACTTTAGCCATTCGTGATGACGCGTAGATGATGGCGCCAAATTCCGGACTAGTTCTTTAGGACTAGTGGCTGGCGGATGAATGTCATCTTTTGTTGCTATATATATGCCAAAAGAACCAAGGGGGAATGTCGGGGATGGGTATCTGGGGGCGCACCGCATGGTTATTCATGTGGGCGGGAATACTTTTTTGTCATGGTGCGCAGGCGATCGTTGCCGGAGATCCGGCGGGTACGCCCGCCGATTCCGCCCAGGCGAGAATCGTTCCCAATGCGGCTGCCTCGCCCTGGTCCGGTGTCGGCAGGCTTGAGACCGCGAGCGGCAAGAGCTATACCGCCGCCGTCATCGGCCCTCGCCATATCCTGACTGCTGCTCACGCCGCCATGTCCGCCCAGGCAGGCGATCTCGGCTTCAATCTGTATCTCAACGGCAACGAACCTTATCGCATCAAGGTCGACAGGGTGTTCGTGCATCCCGATTACCATGGATTCAAACCCGGCAAGGATGGATTCGTACATGACGATATCGCCATCGTCGAATTGAGCGAAATGATTCCATTCGGAGTGATGGTGTACCCAGTGCTGTTGAGGCCGATCCCGGCAGGAACGCCGCTAATCATGATCGGGTACGGGGTAAGCGGCGATGGTGTGCGCGGAGTGGAGAAGGGTAGTGGCATGTCATACGTGCGGCGCGCGGGAGGCAACGTAGCCGACAGCCTGCTGCCCGACGACGAGGGCGATACTGTCGCCGAGGTGTTTGTGTTCGATTTCGACGGCCCGGGCAACGTGCCCAACATCATGGGCGGCCGCACTTTGGGCAATGGGGTCGAGGCGACGCTCGGCGAAGGCGATTCGGGCTGCCCTTTTTTCGTTCGCATCCGCAATCAATGGTTCATCACCGGGGTGGGAACCTTCGTCACCCGTTTCGGCAACGGCCCCGCCGAGCCTGGCACTTTCGGCACGGGAGGTGGCGGGGTACTCCTGTCGGGCTATGCGAAATGGATTCGGGCGACATTGCCGCCGGAAATGGCGGTCTCGCCATTATCATTTAAAGAATTTGCCACAAGAAAGACACATAGTCGCAATCCTAATGCCATCTGCGGTATGGAGAATGCGGCGTGTCATCCTATTCCTACATTTTCTTATAAAAAATCATGATCAAATTCCACGATGGGTTGAACGCGGAGCAGCGCAGCACTTATATGGAAGTGATCGATGCTTCCTTGCGGGTGAGGCAAAGGGAGCAGCTGTTTTCATGGTTGCAGGGGTATTGCCAGTATCTGATTCCCCATGAGGTCATGTTGTGCGGGGTTCGCTCGGATAACGAGCAGGATTTCGTATTCGAGTTGTTCGTAAGCACGCGATATGTCACCGATCAGCATATCCAGGTTGCCACGCAGAAACCGGATGGATTGATCACAAGGGTCATGAGCTCATGGAGAACCGCACGGCGCCCGATACTGGTGGCAGAAGGGATGGCGCCGGGGGACTACGGCAGTCATCTGGTTCCGTTCGAGGAGACTGCGGAAGTGCTGCGAAACAGCGAGTTGCGCAACATCGCCGCGCACGGGCTTGGCACACAAGAAGGCGCCATTTCCACATTCTTCTGTTTCTCGCGTATTCCCTCGAGTCTCGGCCCGCACCAGGCCTATATGCTGGAGTTGCTGGTGCCACATCTGCACGCCATGCTGACGCGCGTCATCGGGTACAACAACTATCCTGTCGATACGGACAAGCCCATCAGCCCGATTACTTCGCGCGAGCGGGAAATCCTGCAATGGGTGCATTGCGGCAAGACCAACTGGGAAATCGCGCACATTCTGGAAATCAGCCCGCTGACGGTCAAGAACCACGTGCAGAACATATTGCGCAAGCTCAACGTGCAGAACCGCAGCCATGCCGCAGCCAAGGCCAGCAAGATCGGACTAGTGAAAAACTGAGTTCCGGTCGCACAAATTTCTTTCGACGTAGTTCATTGGGATCATGTTTCGGCGGTCGCGCGTCATGGCTTCATAAAGAAGCGCGACTAGGATGTATGGCAATAATTCATCTTTACCGGAGCTTGATGATGTTACATACCCGTTCTGCACGATCCATGGTTGCTTCAGTTTTGCTGGGAGCCGCTGTTGGGCTGGCACAGGCGCCGGCATCTGCCGCAACGTCACTTTCCTTTTATGACATCACTCATGGAAATGCGGGCGCCGAGGCCGACGGGGAAGCCAACCTTTCGGTCGAGGTGCTCGATCTCGATGGCAATCAGGTGCGTTTCAAGTTCACCAACAACTCCAGCTCTTCGCTGACCGATGTTTACTTCGATGACGGTACGCTGCTCGGCATTGCCAGCATTTCGTTCTCGTCGGGGGTGAGCTTTTCGCAGGGCGCCACGCCAACCAACCTGTCGGGCGCAAACCTGACCACGCCGGCCTTTCAGGTTACCCAGGGATTCTCCGCCGACTCGAACAATCCTGTCGGCCAGAACGGCGTGAGCCAGAACGAGTGGCTGGCCATCGATTTTTCGCTGCTCTCGGGAAAAACCTTTAATGACACCCTTGCGGCCCTGATGCTGCCGAATGGTGGAGGCACCGGCGACCTGCGTATCGGGGTGCGCGTTCAGAACTTTGCCAGTGGGGGCAGCGGCGAGAGCTTCATCAGCAATGCCATCAGCCCGGTCCCGGAGCCCGGCAGCTTCGGCATGCTGCTCGGTGGCCTTGGAATGATCAGCATGATGATGTTGCGGGGAAAATATCGTCAGTAAGCGGGAAAGAGCGCAATCCCTCTCAGCCGCATGTTCCTTGCGGCTTTTTTATTGGAAAACGCTATTCCCGTACCAGTTTGCGGATAGCCGCATAGTCATTGTCACCCGCCGGCATGAATTCCGTGGCTTTGAGTTTTTGCAAGGTCGGCGCGAGTTCAGGGGAGTTACTGAAATAGACCTTGCGAATCTGTTCCTTGAGCGGCTCGCACAGATTGGCGCGAAAAACCGTCGGTTCGTTCGGTATCGGTTCGGAACGCCAGAGTATCCTGAAGTCGCCTGGGCTGAATTTGCCCGAGGCGATCGTCTCGTCCAGGCGGGTGCTGGCAACGAATGCGGCATCGGCAAAACCGTTGAATACCGACTGCGCCGCATTCTCGTGTGAGCCGGCGTAAAGCACGTGGCTGAAATAGCGTTCGAGCGGCATGCCCACATGCCGGGCAAACAGGCTGCGTGGAACGACAGCGCCCGAAGTGCTGGCAGGATCGGTGAGGTTGACGTTCTTGCCGAGCAGGGAAGTCACATCGTTGTAACCGGACTTGCTCTTCACGATCAGCATCGAACGATAATACTTGCCTTCCGGATTGAATGTCCCGCGGACATGCGCATGCGTCGCAAATGCCTCGATGGCCGCGGGGTCCCTGTTCTTGGCCAAGGCGTAGGAGGCCGCGCCCAGCTCGGCGATATCGATACTGCCCGCGAGCATCCCTTCGATGACGGAACTGTAAGAGGTGGGCTGGAACGTTTCGACCCTGCGCCCCAGCTGTTTTTCCAGCTGGTTGAGCAGGGGGCGGTAATGTTCCAGCTGTTCCGCCATGTTTTTCTTGGGGATCAGCGAAAAGCGCAGCGGGCGAGGATCCTGGCAGGCCTCGGCCTGGGCGAGAGCCGGCATGCATGCCAGCAGGAGCAGAGGGAGTATTCGTCTCATATGCGGAATATTTTTCATCGCGGGATCAGGGTTTTCTTTATGAGCAGTTCCTGAATCTGATCGGCCGTGACCGGGCGGCTGAAATAATAGCCCTGCACCTCGTCGCAGCCGGCGGTCTTGAGATGTACCAGCTGATCCTTGGTTTCGATGCCTTCCGCTACCACGCGCATGCCGAGGTTATGCGCGAGCGCGATGGTGGAGTCGACGATGACGGCATCGTCATGACTGTTGCGAATGTCCGCAATGAAGGCCCGGTCGATCTTGAGCGTGTCGATCGGCAGCGTCTTGATGTAACCCAGGCTCGAAAACCCGTTGCCGAAATCATCCAGCGCCACCTTGATGCCCGCACCGGCGATCTGGTTGAGAATATCGCCGGCGACATCGATGCTCTCCATCAGACTGCTTTCGGTGACTTCGATTTCGATGGCATCCGCCCGAAGCTCATAGCGATGCAGACAATCCCTGATGTGCGCGACCAGCGCATCGTCGCGCAATTGCCGCGCGGAAACATTGACCGCGACCCGCGTTGGCGGAACGCCGCGTTTTTTCCATTCCGCCAGCTGCCTGCAAGCCGCTTCGATGACCCAATTGCCCAGTTCCACGATATGCCCGGTGTTTTCTGCGAGCGGGATGAAATCGCCGGGATAGATCAATCCGTGTTCCGGATGGTGCCAGCGCACCAGGGCTTCGAGGCCGACGATGCGATAGGTGGAGAGCTCGACCTTGGGCTGGAAATGCAGGACGAACTCGTGCTCCTGGATGGCTCGGCCGAATCGCTGTTCCAGCTCGAACTGCAGCACGTTGCGAACGTTGAGGCTGGCATCGAAGAAGGTGAACGAGCCGCTCCTGGATTGCTTGGACTGATACATCGCGAGGTCGGCATGATGGATCAGTTGATCCACATCCTGGCCGTCGCGCGGGGAAATCGCAATGCCGATGCTGGGGAACACCTGGATGTCATGCCCAGCCAGATCGTGGCAGCGTTCGCTGATGCAATCCACGATGCGTTGCGCGATGCCGGAAATGGCTTCCTCGCTTTCGAGCGAGGTCAGAAGCAGAACGAATTCGTCGCCGCCGAAGCGCGAGATGACATCCGATTCGCGCAGCAGCACGCGTAACCGGGTGGCAACCGTCTGCAGCAGAAGATCGCCGACATGATGGCCCAGCGTGTCGTTGATTGCCTTGAAACGATCCAGGTCAATGAACAGCAGGGCGCTGTGAAGACGGCTGCGCTTGTTGTGAAAAAGATGACTGGTCGCCAGCTCCATGAACATCCGGCGGTTGGCGAGGCCCGTCAGGTGATCCTGCGAGGCGAGCGCCAGCGCCCTTTGTTTCTCTTCCTCAAGCCGCTGGATAAGCGTTCTCTTTTCCTCTTCGGACGCTGCCAGAGAGTTGAACGCTTTTTGCTGGCGATGCAGTATGAAAGTGATCCACACGGCGCTGCCCAGCACGATCAGCGTCAGGAACGCCACGGTGATCAGGTGTTTTTTCTTGATGGCATTGTAGTTGTGCAGCACGTCCGCCACTTCCTGGCGGATGACAATGGCAAAAGGGTGGTGCTCGAGCTTTCGGGTCGATACCAGGTGTTTTCCGTCGTTGGCGATGAGCGCACCGGTTTTAAGCGCGAGCGCCGCCGACTCGCCGGCGGCATCGTTGCGTTTATTGAGTTCCAGCCCGCCGCGGCGCGCGCGTGCGATTTCGCGGCCGTTTTCCATGAGGACATGAATCGCCCCCGTCTTGCCGATATCGATGTTCTGGTAGAGACGCAAGACGTAACCCAGATCCAGCAACAGCATCAATACGCCGACCCGGGTGCCGGAGCGATCGGCGACAGGAAACAGCAGCGGAACATGCCAGGATTCGCCGAACGCACCGGATAGCGGGCCGACGGAAAGTTCGGGCTTGCTGTCATGCGCGGCAAACATCATGCCGATGGCTGGTTTGATGCTGCCATCCTGGGCGGAAGGCGAGGAGGCATACAAGATTCCGCCTCGGGCGTCGAACAAGGCAACCCGGGTGAATACGGCATCGCTCGCCAGCATGCCCGCAATCCGGGTTTCTACCTGCGACCGGTCTTCCTCGAACCACTGCGATGCGGCAATGCGATAAATCTGGCTGCGGTTCAGTACCTGTTCGAGGTTTTCGGAGATGATGATGTTCAGGGTGCGCTGGGATGCCTGCGCATGATCGATGACGAGTTGTTCCTCGCGCTCCAGGCGGTTGAGCGTCGAAAACCAGGTAGCCGCGATCAGCAGGCACGCAATCAGAAGCGTGCCGGCCTGCATGCCGATCCAGGTGTCGAATGCCTTCGCAACGGCAAGTCGCTTGCTTCCAGTGAATATCATCGGAATGGCGTCAAAATTGAAAGGATGTTTCATGCGTGTTACAGCATTATTTTTGTAAACACTTCTCCCGGAGGCATCCGATAAAAAATGGCAACCGAAGGGTATCGGTTGCCATGGAGGGAGGAGATAACACGAAGCGTAAGCTATGTGCTGGGGTCATTAAGCCTCAGCAAGGTTACAGCTTCATGAAATTTTCAGCTGATTCCAGGTCTATGGCAGCGATGCGAACCACGCCCTAATTCGATTATTTTGCCTCGAGCGCCGCGAACAGCTCGTCCGGCGTATTCGCTTTTTTTCCGTTATCCAGATAAATCGTCGGCGTGCCGCCGACGCCGAGCATTTCGCCCAACCGGCGATTGGTTGCGACCGGGTTCTCGCAAGATTTCTTTTCAGGGAGCTTGCCTTCTTTCATCCAGGCATTCCATGCCGCTGCGCGATCCGTTGCGCACCAGATGGCCTCGGACTTCGCCCGGGCATCCTTGTGGATCTCCTCCAGCGGATAAAGAAAGATGTAAGCGGTGTAGTTTTCCAGTCCCATCTTGTCCAGATGCTGCTCCAGCGTTTTGCAATACGGACAGTCCGGATCGGAAAACACCGCGAATTTCCGCGCGCCGTTGCCTTTCGTGATCGCAATGGCGTTTTCGAATGGCAGCTTGTCGAACTCTATCGTCGAAAGCACATTGACACGCTCCTCGGTCAGATTGCGCTTGCTTGCCACTTCGTACAGATTGCCGGCCAGAATATGCTCGCCCTTGCTGTCCGAATAGAAAATCCGGCCGCTGGCGTACACCTCATAGATGCCGGGCAGGGGAGAGGGGGCGATGCTTTTGACGTGCATGCCCGGACTGCTGCTCTCCAGTTTTTCCTTCAGCGCATCCGTTTCACTGCCGGCATACGCGCTCATTGCGATCAGGCCCGAAATGACAGCGAGTCCCAGACGATAGTTATGCATTCTTGTTTTTCCTTGAGTGATTTCAGACGACCGCCATGATCGCGCGGCTATGTGACGGCATTGTGATCCCCGTTTGCCTGCTCTCGCCATAACCTTTACCGCATCCCCATAGTCACTTCGGCTCATGTCCCGGATAACGGGGCGTCATACGCCCCCGCTAAATTTCGTCCCGCGTTGACGCATGGAAGAAAGCCGGGCGGAGGCGGCCGGGTGGGCGATGGCAAAACCATAGTCCACTCGGACTAGACCGGCCCTCACGAGGTTTCATATCGGGCATTCATGATGCGCAGCGTCGCCTCACAGGTTGGTTCGGTAGCGCGTGTGGCCACCTGATGCGCAGTCCTTCGATAGCGATGCTGCGCCTTGCAATGATTTCGTTTCAAAACTTAATTTAGGAGAAACTCATGAACTTCAAGATGAAAGCACTGGTTGCCGCAGTTGCGCTGACCGCTTCCATGTCTGCTTCCGCAGCTATGACCAACAGCGGCTCGGGCGATTCAAGCCTGATCCTGACCCTGCTGGACAACCAAAACAACATCTCCGCCGCGTTCGACCTGGGCATGAGCTACAGCACGTTCCAAGCTCCTGCTGTGACTGCTTCCGGCACTACTTTCACCTGGGATCTGGCTAACAACGCCAACTATTCCGCTGCTTGGGATAATTTCCTGACAGTCGCCAGCGGTTTGACCGGCGATCACTGGGCAGTGTTTGCTGGGGACAACCTCGGTACCGGCGCCGGTGCTAAAGGTATGGTGGTTTCTTATGCTAGCGGTACTTCCTTGTTTACCAGTGAACTGGCTTCGGGCCTTGGCTTGTTTGACGGCTACATCAATGCCAATAACTCGATTGGTAATCATTCGGCTGTGGCAGATGGTTCCAGCTCTGCAACTGCAGGCAATGCTTTCGCAGAGTCTGCTGCAGCCTATGGTACGAACGGCAAGATTGCTGGCAAGGGTCAGATTGTTACCTGGGGTCTGTTTGACCAGTCTTTGAATGTTGCTTCCTTCACCAGCTCTGCGTCGGTTGGTACTCAGGCAGTACGCGTCGATTACGCTAATGCTGCTGGTGCTGCGACCTTCACCATGTCCAGCAACGGTGTTTTGACCTATGCCGCTCCGACCATTAGTGCCGTACCGGAAGCTGACAGCTGGGCCATGCTTCTGGCTGGCCTGGGCCTGATGGGCTTCATCGCCCGTCGCCGCACCGCTGCTTAATGTCTACCCGGTTCCGTAAGGGGCCGGATTCGATTTTTTACTCAGGAGAATTAACATGCAATTCAAGCAAATCGCTCTGGCCGTTGCCGCGACCCTGGTCGCCGGTCACGCTGCCGCTGCTGCCGTGACCCAAGCCGATGTGGCTGCCGCTCGTTCTGCCAGCACCCTGCAAGAAACCTGGCTGTCCGGCGCTTCCGCTCCGACTTTCAACGTGTTCCAAGGTTTCGCACTCGGTTGCGACGCTGGTTCCGTGGCCATCTTCACCAACAACGCCACTGCCGGCCGTCCTGGTTCCATCGGTGACTACAATGCCTATGCTTGCACCCGTGGCGGCGTCGTTTCCGTGGCTTACCACACCGTGGCTGGCGGTTCCTTCAACGCCTACGCTCCGCACGTTGACGGCACGCAGCTGCAACGCGTCAAGGCTCTGGATACTGCTTCCTGCAGCGTGACTGGTAGCGTGACCATTGGCTCGACCGTCTACCCGGTCAAGGCTAACTGCAACCGCCTGAACCCGGTGACTACCTCTGACAACGGCCCGACGCTGCCGGCTGGTGGCTTCTCCGATGTCGAAGCCGCACTGTTCGGTTTCGATGTTTCCTCCGCTGGTACCGAAGCGCAAGCCAACGTCGGTCAAGTGTTCGGTCTGGCTGTCAGCACCAACCTGTATCGTGCGCTGCAAACGGCACAAGGCCTGTCCGATGTGAACGCTACCACGTTCGATCCGGCCAATGCCCCGAACCTGTCGTCCGCACAATACACCTCGATCATTGCTCAAGGCGCTGCTTACCAAACCGATTGGAGCCCTATCCTGGGCGCTGCTGGTACTGGCAAGAAGATCGTACTGGCTCGCCGCGTAGCTACTTCCGGTACGCAAGCAAGCTCCAACGCACACTTCCTGAAGAATCCTTGCAATGGTGATCCTGCTGTTCAAGGTCTTCTGGCTCCGGCAGGCGCAGGTGACTCTGTACCGGGTGCGTTCGAAGTTTCCGAAGCCAGCGGCACCAGCGATGTCAAGGTTGCCCTGACCACCGCCAATACCAACGGTCATTACGCGATCGGCGTGATTTCCCTGGAAAACGACTGGCGCGCTGAAACCAATGCTGCTCGCAAGGAATATCGCTTCCTCAAGCTGGACGGCGTGCATCCGGAAGCCGGCGACGTGACCTACGCTCGCGCCAAGGCACTGACTGGTGATTACGCTTTCCACATGGAAATGCGCAACTTCGTTGCTAACTCTGCCGATTCTTTCGGTGCTGCACTGATCCCGGAAATCACCGCATCCCTAGGCAACCCGGCTAACTGCGCTGACGTGCCGCGTGGCCTGACACTGAATCCGCTGGGTGGTTCTTCTTGCACCGCCGGCGTGGAAGTGGCCAAGCACACCCGCTTCGGTAACAACTGCCAAGCTACCCAACTGTTCTTCTAATCGTCTTCGGATGATGGGCGGTGCAATACCGCCTGAGTAATGCAGCGCCCCTTCGGTAACGAAGGGGCGTTTTTCATGCTGCGAATCAAAAGGCAATGACTAGACCGGACTATGCACGCAGTCATTTTGCTGCAACTCGCTTTACACAGAATGGTGGACTGCTGAGCTTTAGCTTTTATGGACATTGCAAAGATGGGTTGGAATTAGACGTGCGTTTACTGATATTACTCATGTTGGGATTTTCCTGCTGTTCGGTCTGGGCCGAGGAGGAGGGCGGGGCTTTCGACATCCTGGAATATCAGGTCGATGGTAACACCGTGCTGCCGCAGGGCAAGATCGAGGAGGCCATCTACCCCTATATGGGTGAAGGCAAGTCCATCGCTACTGTCGAAGAGGCGCGTGTGGCGCTGGAAAAAACCTATCGCGATGCCGGCTACCCGACCGTGTTCGTCAATATTCCCGAACAGGAAGTGAATGGCGGCATGGTTCGCCTGCAGGTCTCCGAAGGCGACGTGGAACGCTTGCGCGTGGTCGGGGCGCATTACTATTCGTTGGGCACGATACGCGAACGCGTGCCCGAGTTGGCCGAGGGCAAGGTGCCGCACTTTCCTACGGTGCAGAAACAGCTGGCCACCGTTAATCGCGGCACGGATCGCCAGGTGGCCCCGGTGTTGCGCCCCGGCAAATCGCCGGGCAAGGTCGAGGTCGATCTCAAGGTGCAGGATCACTCCCCTTTTCACGGTGGCATCGAGCTTAACAACCGCTATTCGGCCAATACTACCCACACCCGCCTCAACGGCTCGATGCGCTATGACAACCTGTGGCAGTCGGATCATAGCCTGGGCATCAGCTTCCAGGTTTCGCCGGAAAACACGGACGAAACTAAGGTGCTGTCCGCCACCTACCTGGTGCCGCGTCTCAATGGCGACTACCTGGCGCTGTACGGTATCAAATCGGAGAGCGATATCGCAGCGATCGGCGACGTTGGCGTGGTCGGCAACGGCACGATATTCGGCGTGCGTTACATCCATCCAATGCCTGGGGTGGGTAACTATTTTCACACCCTGACCCTAGGCGCGGACTACAAGGATTTCGACGAAACCACGGTGCTCCAGGGCGCGGATAGCTTCAATACGCCCATCACCTATATGCCTTTCTATCTAGGCTATGACGGCACGTTGCGCTCGCAAAAGAGCGAAACCCAAGCCACGTTGGGTTTGACTTTCTCATTGCGCGGTTTCGTGAACGACGAGCAAGAGTTTGCTGAAAAGCGCTTTCTTGCGCAGAGCAATTTCGCCGCGTTGCGTGCGGATATCGAACATACCCAGCAATTGGGCGACTGGAAGCTGAATGTGCGGCTCGCCAGCCAATTGGCGAGCGGTCCGTTGATCTCCAGCGAGCAGTTTGCGGTTGGCGGCGCCGACTCGGTGCGCGGCTACATGGAATCCAACTCCATGGGGGACGACGGCGTCTATGGGTCGCTGGAACTTCGTACGCCATCGATGGCGCGCCATCTGCCGGGCGAAATCAAGGAATTGTATGCACTGGCCTTCACTGATGCCGGGCACGCACGCGTGCGCGAACCGTTGCCCGCTCAAACCGAAAAATTCGACCTCGCCTCAGCCGGCCTGGGATTACGGCTCAAAGGCTTGCATGGACTTTCGGGCGCGCTGGATTACGCGCGCGCATTGCGTACTTCCGGCCAAATTAAGAACGGAGACGACCGCCTGCATTTCCGCGTGAGCTACGACTGGTAGCGCTGACAGATTGAATCAAGGGGCATGACATGAATAAAGGCATCTTCAGACTGGTGTTCAGCAAGCGGCTGGGCATGTATGTTCCCGCGTCGGAAGCGGCGCGTACCCACGGCAAAACTGCAACGCGCAGGCTGAGCCGCCGTCTGGCGGCGCTGGTGACAGCCGTCGCTGCCGCGCATGCACCGCTGGCCCTGGCCGAACCGGCCGGCCTCAAGCCGCAATTAAACGCACAAGGCGCGCTCAATTGGAGTAATGCCGCCATTGACGCGGCCCGCACCTCGGCCAACCAGATGACCATCCGCCAGAATGCGGCCAAGGCTATCCTGAACTGGCAGCAACTCAATTTGGCCAGGGGCGAGAGCCTGATTTTCGATCAGCAGGGCAATCGTTCATGGGCAGCACTGAACCGCATTCATGATGCCAACCCCAGCCTGATTGCCGGCAACATCAAGGCTGATGGCCACCTCTACTTCATCAATACCAATGGCATTATTTTTGGAGAGGGCGCACAAATTAATGTGGGTTCGCTCACTGCCGGCTCGCTGGACATCACGGATGAGTTGTTCATTAACGGCATACTTCCCAGCGACGTGCCGGTATTCAGCGGTACCGGTGGTTTTGTCCAGGTTAAAGGCGAAGACTTTCTGGTTTTCAGGCAAGAAGCTGGCAAAACCTATTGGCTGAAAAATGACGGAACCTTTACAGAAGAAAAGAAGGATGCAAAGTCTTTTGCCAGCGATGATGAGGCGAAGGCTGCGCTGAATGCGATCGTTGCCCAGAATCCTGCCAGTGGCGCAGTGACGGCCGTCGTTCGGGAAATTCCTACGATCACTACCGCATCGGGCGGTCGCGTCATGTTATTGGCGCCTGATGTCGAGAATCATGGCGTTATTCATACGCCGGACGGGCAAACCATACTGGCCGCAGGCAAGCAGGTTTATTTGGCAAAAAGCGATGATCCCGCCGGTGTGCTGGTCGAAGTGAATTCGGGAGGCACTGCGACCAATCTGGGAGAAATCATTGCTGAGCGTGGCAATGTGACGTTGGTGGGCCTGGCCGTCAATCAGCAAGGACGTATTTCCGCGAGCACGTCGGTGCGCGCCAATGGATCGATCCACCTGCTGGCTCGCGATACGGTGAATGCCGCCACAAAAGACGGCGTGACCACGCTAACACCAAAACGATATGGCACGGTCACCGTGGGTGCGGGCAGTGTCACCGAAATTGGCGTTGAGATTGGCGATAAGGAAGAGGTATTGGACAAGCAGGCCTTTACCAAATCTCGCGTCAAGATCGAGGGCCGTGCGATTACGGTGGATGGCACGATCCAGGCCAAGGGCGGGGATGTCACGCTGGATGCCTCGAAGCTGGATACGGTGACTGATGGCAGTTCGCTGAACTTATTGAACCGCGTCTATTTGGGCGAGCATGCGCTGATCGATGTATCGGGCGTAGACGCGGCCGCGCCGATGTCGCGTAACCAATTGGAAATTCAGCTGTTTTCGGAGCAGCTGAAGGATGCGCCTCTGTTGCGGGGTGGGCCGCTGTTCGGCGAGAAAATTTATGTCGATGCTCGCAAAGGCACATCGTTGATCGACACGACTGATTCCGAGGCATTGATCGGCCGTACGGTCGCGGAGAAAATGTCCGCAGGCGGGAGTGTCGCCATCAAGGCATCCCAGGAATCGACCAAGCCGGGCGATGTGGTGATACGCGAAGGCGCCAAGGTTGATGTTTCGGGCGGCACGATCAGCTACAGCGAGGGATATATCAAGGAGAGCCGTCTGCGCTATAACGGCCAACTGATTTCCATCGCCGATGCTACTCCAGACAAGGCTTACGAAGGTACTGCCGAGACCTACAGCGTAACCGACAACAAATGGGGGATCACTCGCACCTGGACCTTGAGCCAGTCTCCGCAGGGTATTTATCAGGCAGCCTACCAAGATGGGCAGGCTGCAGGTAAGGTAAATGTCAGCGGCTGGAGCGCTGTCATGGACGGCTCCTTGATTGCCAATACGCAAAAAAGTTTTCAGCAACGCAATGCGCCTCCAGTTGGAGCTACGTTGACGCTAGCCATCAACAGCGACTTGCATCTCGTTTCAGATGCATGGAAGTTGCCGGTCGACTTCTCTTCACATGACATCCTCCCTGCAGATCGGGCCCAGGAAACACAGTTGGAGGTGGACTTCCTGAGAAACGGGTTTACGCATCTTGACCTCTCTGCCAGCAATATCACTGTCGACACTCCTGTCGTGCTGGACCAGGGAGGCAGCTATGTCGCCATCATGGATAACCCCGCCACTACGGACGTAGAAAAGACGCCGATTACCGTCAAGGATTATGTGAGCCTCAAGGGGCAGGTAACCGTCAACGAAGATATCACCGCTGCCGGAGGCGATATCCGTATCAATACCGACGTATTCGGCAATACGAATGGCGGTGCAGTGACTGTAGCTGATGGCGTTACTCTCAGTACGGCAGGGTTGTTCACCAATGACACGCAAGGTATAGACGGCGCGATGACGGCGCCTGTGGTCGTCGATGCCGGTAACGTCATGATCAGCGGTATGGTCGGTGGCATGAATGCTTTGACGATGGGAAGTGACAGCCTCATTGATGCGAGTGCAGGTGCGTGGGTATCAGCCTCGGGCGAACTTCAGGGTGGCAAAGGCGGCAATATTGACCTCACAGGGATTCAAAGTGTCGAAACAGGACAAGTCCGTGCTTATGGTTTCGATCAAGGCGGTGCTTTAACGCTGAATAGTGCGCAGAATATTCAGGTCGGCGGAGAATCTCCCGCCACAGCCGGCACGCTGTGGCTTTCCGAGGGCTTCTTCAATCAGGGCGGTTTTTCAAAATATAAGATTCAGGCAACAGCTCCAGAGTCGGATCTGCTAATAGGGGACGTTGCCAACAGCCGAACCGAGATTCGACCGCAGGCTGAAAGCCTGACCATGCGTACAGGCTATGGCAGCAAGAGCAGCGGTACGTCGATGGATCAGGTAGCTCAACATGCCCTGCAACCAGCACATCTACGCAGGCCGGTGTCGGTGACATTCAAAGCTGGCGACGAGCTCAAGGTGGCCGAGAACACTGCCATCGTCACTGAAGCGCCAACCAGTCGCAACGGGGCGCGAGGCGATGTCACACTGGAAGCAGGCAGGCAACTGACCATCCTGGGCGATATCGTGGCACCGGCGGCTACGATACGCGCCAACCTGACCGGCAAGTTTGGCACTATCTATCCTTACGATACAACAAAAAGCAGCCTCTATATCGGCGAAAAAGCCAGCTTGTCCGCGACAGGGCATTACCTGACGAAACCCGCCGAGAACGATCTCCGCAATGCTGAAGTACTGGATGCTGGTAGCATTCTGCTCGGCCGATCGCTCATCAAGAACAGCAATGGCAGCACAACGCCGGTCAACAGCGAAATCGGCGCGCTCGTCCTTGCCCAAGGCAGCGTGCTGGATGTATCCGGCGTTGCCGGAGAAGTGGATGTCGTACGGCAGAACGGCAGTGCCCGCGAAACGCAATATGGTGCTGCCGGTACCATCGAAATCGGCTCGCGCAACGCCCTGGTGCTGGATGGCGAGATGCACGCCAAGGCCGAAGGCAGCGGCAAGGGTGGCACACTGACTTTGTCTATAGCCGGTAATAGCGATAACACGCTTTATCAGGACGAGACCGACCGTTATCCCAACGATCCGCGCACACTGACCGTTACACAGAACACGCAGCTGCGCGGTACGGGGTTGCAAGCCGATAGCGATATGTCGGGCGTAATGGGACAAGCGGCAGTTTCCGTGGAGCAAATCCAAGAGGGTGGATTCGATCGCGTAAACCTGCATGCCGACATGGATGGCGTGGCCGGCGACAAAATTGTGCTGCCCAGTGGCGTCAACCTTGCCGTACCAAGCGCCTTGACGCTTGAGAGTGGATTGATCGCCGTGACCGGTAATGGCACGGCGCAGATCGCGGCCCCGGTAGTAACGTTACAAACCAACGACAATGGCGGGCAAGCGCCTGTTGCCGGCGATGCGACATTGAAAGTCGCCGCCGATTTCATCGATCTCGTCAATACCGTGGGCATCAGCGGAGTAAAGTCCACGCAGCTCGACAGCACTCGCGATATCCGTGGTCGTGGCTTCACTTCCAACGTGACTGGCTCGCTCACGGTTCCGGGTGAGCTGATACTCAAGGCCCGCCAGATTTACCCTGTAACTAACGGCAGTTTCCTGTTCGAAGCAACTGGCCCGCAAAGCCGTATCGAGGTGCAACAGAGCAAGCTGGCGCCGACACCTGTACTGTCTGCTGGCGGAAAACTGACGCTCAAGGCCAATAATATTGTCCAGGGCGGTACCCTCAAGGCACCGTTGGGGTTTATCAATCTGGATGCGCAAGCTAGCCTGATCCTCACGCCGGACAGCTTGACCTCGGTATCCGCAGCCGGTCAATTGATCCCCTATGGTTGGACTGGCTTGGGTGGAACCAACCTCTATAATCCAGTATCGGCAATTGATCCCAATACCGACTCCCCCAACGGCATTGCAACAGCCGCGGAAACTCAGAAGAAAATCGAACTGAAGTCCGCCAGCATCGATATGCAGGCCGGCGCCACCGTCGATATTTCCGGTGGTGGCGATACGCTTGCCTA
The DNA here is from genome assembly GCA_035460905.1 of Methylophilaceae bacterium. Classification (GTDB taxonomy): domain Bacteria; phylum Pseudomonadota; class Gammaproteobacteria; order Burkholderiales; family Methylophilaceae; genus MM2. The sequence goes on from DATHWE010000093.1 coordinate 29,708, forward strand.
CGAATGGGTAGAGGGCATTGGCGGCTCCATCGATGTACTCGGCCAGCCCGGTGTGTATGCCGTCATGCCCAGCATGAAGGACGAGTATGCGCCGTATGACTACAGCTTCAGCCAGCAGCGTGTGGTACTGGACGCCGAGAAAAAAACCTATGACGGCATTCCGGTCGATCTGAAACCGGGCGACGCGATTTACCTGTCCGGCATTCCTGGCCTGGAAGCCGGTACCTACACGTTATTGCCGGCGCGCTATGCACTGCTGCCCGGTGCCTACATGGTGCAAACCAGCACGGCCCAATTGCCTCAGGGCGCAAGCGCGTTGCAGGCGGATGGTGCGTCGCTGGTATCCGGCTATCGCACCACGATTGCTAGCACCGTCAATACCCAGGCCGGGCGCGATGCCGAATACAGTACTTATCGTGTAATCAACGGTAAGGTGTTCCGCGAGAGTGCCGGCACCACCACCTATCGTGGCGCATCGGAATATATTCTGACCAGCGGCAATGACTTTTTTGCCGCGCAGGCCGAGAAGAAAGGCACCGAAGTCCCGCGCATAGCCTCGGATGCCGGCCAGTTGGTGCTCAACGCAGGCAGCGAGCTCGCCCTGGAAGCGGACGTTAAAGCCAAGAAGGAAGAAGGCGGACGCGGCGCCCTGGTGGATATCGTGTCCGACAAGATCAGCGTCGTCTCCGTTATCGGTGCGAGCGACGGCTCCCTGCAACTTGAAGCCGACACCCTTAACGGCCTGAATGCGGAAAGCCTGCTGTTGGGCGGTACCCGTACCCAAGACGAAAACGGTATGACCGTCGCGACCAATGCCAGCAGCGTTACCTTCGCCAATGACAAGGAACATGCATTGCAGGTCACCGAACTGATTGCGGTCGCTAAAGATACGGTGGCACTGGAACAGAATGCAGTCATCGAAACTGTTGTGGGCACCACGGACGGCGGCAAATTGGGCTTGCACGCCAGCGGCGATGGCGCATTGCTCGCCGTATCGTCGCTGCATGACATCGAGTTTGACCGTAGCGGCACTGCCAATGCCAAGGGCAAGCTTGATATTGCCTCAGGCGCTACCGTTAAGGCGCATCGTTCCATGGTACTGGATGCCACCAAGGAAGCCGAGCTGAATGGTACCGCGAGCGTCAGCACCGGAGGCAGCATTACGCTCGGTGCCAATCGCATCCTGATTGGTCAGGCCGATTCCACAGTCAGCGGCATGCGCATTGACAACACACTATTGGGCAGTTTCGGCGTGTTGTCCAAGGTCACGCTCAACAGCTATCGCAATATCGATTTCTATGGCCAGGCCAGCCTGGGCGATAAGGATGTCGACCTGACGCTGAACGCAGGCGGCATTGCCGGCCACATGGGCGCGAACGAAAGTGTCACATTGACTGCACGCAACCTGGAAATCCGCAACTCCGCCGGAGCCGTGTATGAAAGTGTGAACGCTGCTGGTGGAAGCACACTGAATGTCAATGCGGAAAATGTGGCCTTGCGGGGAGGTAGCACTGCTACCAACGCAGCTATCGGCGGTTTCGAAAACGTAAATCTAACCGCGAACAAGGAAGTGGTGTTCGGCGGCAGCGGCAAGACTACAGTGAATGCCGCGGAAACACGGATTACCAGCACGCGCATTACGGCCGATACCGGCACGGATTACACGCTGAGCGCCACCGGAACCCTGACCACGGCTTCCATCCCCTTAAAGGAAGGTGAAGAAGCCTTGGAGTTACCAACAGCAGAAGGATTAGGCGCGAAGCTGACGCTGGCTGGTACCGAAACGACGATAGGCGGTAAGATCGAATTGGCTTCCGGCCAGTTTACCGCTCAGGCCACACAGGGCGACCTGATTGTGGACGCGGATGCGAATATCCAGGCGAAATCACTGCCGGTCAAATTCGACAAATACACCGAATACACACCAGGCGGCAGCGTGACCCTGCAGGCCGATCTCGGCAATGTCGAAACCAAAGCAGGCAGCGTCATCGACGTTTCAGGCGGTGCTGGTGACGGGGATGCCGGCAAGGTCAAGGTCAGCGCTACCAAGGGCAACACAATTCTCGCTGGCAAGCTAAAGGGCAGCGCTGCTGCCGGCAAGCAAGGCGGCAGCTTCACGCTAGACACCAAGACAATCAGCGATTTTTCCAAGATTAATAGCGTGCTGAATGCAGGCAGTTTCAATGCGTCGCGCGACATGCGCATCCGCAGTGGCGATGTGACGATTGCGGCGACTGATGTCGTCAAGGCGGAAAACGTTGTACTGAGTGCCGATACGGGCAAGATAAATGTCGACGGTACCGTGGATGCCAGCGGCGCGAATGGTGGCAATATCGAGATATACGCCAAGGACGACCTGACCGTGCATCAAGGCGGCAAACTCCTGGCGCATGCCACTGGCGACGGCACTGAAATGGTTGACGGACTAGGCGCGGGGGGCAACGTACTCCTGTCTTCGGATAGCGGTACCGTTAAGGCCGAAGTGTTCGAGGCGGACGGCACTACCCGAATGACCAATGCTGCACTGATCGATGTGTCCGGGGAAAAAGACAAGGCAGGGGTGGTCAAGGGTGCTGCAGGCAGTGTTACCCTGCGCGCCGGCCGCACAGGGACCAATAATGACACATTCAATTCGGTGAGAACAGCCGGTACTGCCACGGCATTGACCGCCACGATTACTGGCTTGACCACCTTGACTCGCGGCACCGTTGTGGCGTTCACGCCCAATCAGAACTCGGGTACGGCAGCTCGCCTGAATATCAACGGCTTGGGTGCGAAGAGCCTGATGAAGGATGGCGGCACCGCCATCGTGGCTGGTGACCTGAAAAAGGACATGACCTACATTGCCGTTTATGACGGCACCAACTTCCAACTTGTCAGCGGAGATGCCATGGGCTCGCTGGCGACCGGTAGTGGGGCGGTCGGTACTGGAGTGAATATCGAGGTGGATACCACGGCAGCTATCACTGGTGCGCGGGACGTGCATCTCGAAGCATCGCGTATCTACGAGAAGTCCGTGCTCGACAGCAAGGCGCAATTGCAGTTGGCAGCCGATACGCAGGCGTTTGCGAGCCGCGCGGCTACGATTCAGGCAGGCTACCGCCAGACCATGGATAAAGTGACGGCAACTCTCGCGCCTGCAGTTGAAGTACGCTCCACTGGCGATTTGACGCTATCCAACGACTGGAATCTGGATAACACGGTCAACGGTACTTTGGGCATGGCTGGCGCTGGCACGCTGACCTTGCGTGCCGCCAAAAACCTCAACATCAACGGCAGCCTGAGTGACGGTTTCGATGCCGTGACGCCATTTGCAAACCTGGTGGCGGGCAACGCCTGGTCCTTCCGTCTTGCGTCGGGAGCCGACCTTACGGCCGCGAATCCTCTGGCAACAGTAAAGAATACCTCTGGCGGCAACCTGACGTTAGCCAACAATAAGTTGATCCGTACCGGTACCGGCGATATCGAGATGGCTGCTGGCGGTAATCTGGTCATGGGCAACGATGGTTCGGTCATCTATACCGTCGGTCAGGCTGCAGACACTCTGGCAGGCTTTGAAACTGTCGCAACGGCTACTCTCTCAACCAAAAATGGCAGTACAAGCGCTAGCTATCTCACCAACGGCGGAGATATCGGTATTGCGGTCCAAGGGGATATTACGGGCAAGATCGTTAGTGTGGTCAACGATGCAAGTAAACAGCAGTTGGTGAATGAGTGGCTGTTCCGCCAAGGCAATACGAAAAACACCGATGTGAGCTGGTGGGTACGCCCCGACCTGTTCAAACAAGGGGTCGCGGCCATGGGCGGCGGAAATGTGACGATCGATGCCGGTGGTGATATTACCAATTTCTCGGCATCTGTCCCTACGACCGGTCGTTACGATACCTTCACGAAAACGGTTACCACTGATCCCGTGACCGGAGATGCAATTGTCACCATTTCCGACGGAACGGGTAAATACCGAATTGATGGGGGCGGTGATCTGACTGTGCGTGCGGGCGGAAACATCAATAGCGGTGTTTACTACGTGGGACGCGGCGACCTGAAGTTGTCGGCGGGAGGCGCGATTACAAAGAGTGCCAATACCGCAGGCACCATCGTGGCGTTGCAGGATAGCAGCGCCTCGGTTTCGGCATTGAAGAGTGCGACCCTCGAAACCGTTTTCAACCCCACCCTGTTTGCGCAATCCAGCGTGAATTCAAACATCACGACCGGCCTTTCCGCAAACAGCAGTTATTTCTCGAGCTATGGCGATGAAAGTGTGCTCAGCCTGAGTTCCATTACCGGCGATGTTGGTTTGGGCATGGGGCTGAATAGTGATACCAAGAGCGCAATCAAATCTTCCGGCCTGAATAGTGCTGCGACCAATGAAGCTGCCGTGCTAGCCATGCAGGTTCATCCGGCAACCGTGAAGGCCACCGCCTTCGGCGGCAGCATTAATTTAGGCAAAGTGACCTTGGCACCGGCTGCCCAAGGCAACCTGAGTCTCTTGGCAGCCAGGGACGTAAGCGCTGTTAGCGGTGCCGCCATTACGGTTTCTGATGCCGATCCGGACGCATTGCCAAATGTACGTAAACCCATAGTCGAGACGAGCAACAATGCGTTCGCCAATCTGAAAACGGCCATGCTTGATTTGAGGAACGGCCATGGCGCCATTCCGATTCATGCTGGAGATTTGAATCCTGTTGCGATAGTGGCGCGAGATGGCTCGATCAACTTGCTGGGAGACAACGTTTCCAAGGCAGACATCAGCGGCGCCAGCCCAGGCTTGGTCTCCTCCAAGGCGGTTTATGCGCGTGCCGGTCAGGACATCGTGCTGAATGCGCACATACAGCATGCCAATCAAGGGGATATTTCCGTAATTGATGCTGGTCGCGACTTGAAAATGGCTGCCGGTCAGCGAAATATGCGAATCCAGGTGTCAGGTGGAGGGAATCTCTTGATCAAGACCGGCCGCGATCTTGACTTGGCCGATACTTCCGGCGTGCTCTCCGTGGCCAATTCCACCAATTTGGCACTCCCATCGGAAGGCGCCTCCATCACCTTGATGGCCGGCTTGGGTGAGGAGGGCGCGGACGTTGCCACTTACATTGCCACTTACCTGGCACCGACTGGCAACGGCCCGGCTGTGCTGCAGGGCGATGCCGAGAAGCTGGAGAAATATCGTCAGGACACAAGAGATGCCGTGACTGCCTACATGCGGAAGCTGACCAATGATGATAGCAAGGTCGCCGAAGATGGCAGCGTTGTGCTGAATGGTATTCAGATTGCAGCCAACTGGACCAAATACCAGGATGCAAAAATGGCGGAGTTCCTGGCGCTTGATGCCGATCGCCAAGCGGTCTTCGCCTACCGTCATTTCTCATCTGAGCTTCTGGCTTCCGGCCAGAGCTACAAGGATACCGCCAGCCACCAGCGTGGTGACGATGCCATCGCAACGATGTTCTCGGGCAAGGATTACAACGGCGATATCCTGATGTACAAGAGCCAGATACGCACGCAACGCGGTGGCAGCATCGACATGCTGGCGCCGGGAGGCTTGATCAATGCCGGTTTGCCTGGTGATGTGAGCCAGCTGGGGCACGACATCGGTGTGGTGACTGAAAATGGCGGGGATATCCATGCTTTCTCCGAAAGCGGTTTCCTGGTTAACCAATCCAAGGTAATTACCCAGTATGGGGGCGACATCACGGTCTGGGTCAACAATGGCGACATCGATGCCGGCCGAGGCTCCAAGACTGCGGTATCGGTGCCGGAACGGGAAGTGGAAACCGACAACGACGGTAATACCACAGTCGAGTTCAAGGGTGTAGCCGCAGGCAGCGGTATCCGCGCACAGAGCTATGACCCGGACGGCCCCACTGCAGCAGGTAAGGCGCCCTCACTGGGTACGGTGTCCCTGATCGCTCCGCGCGGTGTTCTCAATGCGGGCGAAGCCGGTATTGCTGCCGGTAATTTCCTGGCGGTCGCGACGCAGGTTCTGGGTGCCGACAACATCACGGCTACAGGTACCTCCAGCGGCGTGCCCGTTGCCGATACCGGTGCCTTGTCGGGCGCTTTGGCGGGTGTTTCCAACGTGGCATCAGAAGCCACCAAATCGGCCTCCGACGAAGTGGCACGTCAGGTGGCGCAAGCCGCCCCGCAGCAATTCGAATCTCAACAACTAATGCCAGCCTTCGTGTCGGTGGAAGTGATCGGCCTTGGGGATTGAACCAGTAGGTAACAGTTTAACGGGGGCGACATATTCGCTCCCTATAGTAGGCCGTTTTGATTTTTGGGAGTAAGGATAAAAAATGATTAAAAGATGGTTTCTACTGGCGCTGATGTTGCTGCCGGCGCTGGCGCAGGCGCAATGGAACGAAGCATGGACCGCGCGCAGCAAGGTGGCCGTGAACGCACAGGCAGCAGGTGCAATGGCTACCGACGTACCTGTCGCGGTGCGCCTGCATAGCGGCAATTTCGATTTTCTGAGCGCCAAGGACGACGGTTCCGATTTGCGCATCGTTGCTGCGGACGACAAGACCGAGCTTAAGTTCCATATCGAGAAGTTCGATTCCGTCAACGAACTGGCTGTCGTGTGGGTGCAGCTGCCCAAGGTCGATCCGGCAGAAAAGGACGCGCATTTCTGGATTTATTACGGCAACGAAGCGGCCGCTGCGCCTGCTGAGGCCAAGCCCTGGGACGCGCCCACCGCCGCAGTTTTCCATTTTGCAGAAAAGACCTTGCTGCAGGATTCCGCCAACAGTCTGGCAGCGACAGGCGCGGTGACGGTTCAGAAAGCGGCCCTACTGGGCGAAGCGGCCGTATTCAACGGCACGCCGATCAGCATCCCGGCCTCTCCCGCTCTGAAACTCGCCTCGGGAAGCGGTTTCAGTTTTTCCGCCTGGATCAAGCCCGCGTCGCTGCCGCAGCAGGCCGTGCTTTATCGGCAGGGCGGCGTATCCGTGAAGATCGACGGCCAGAAGATTTCCCTGGTGTCCAACAGCACAGTCACAGCCCAGAGCGACATCAAGGCCGCCGGCTGGCAACACGTGGCGGCCGTAGCCGATGGTGCCAAAGTCGCGCTTTACATCGACGGCCAGCCTGTAGGAACCGGTGACGTGGCAATCCCGGATACGCAATCCGAAGTGATCATCGGCGAAGGCTACACCGGAGAGATGGATGAACTCCAATTGGCTTCCGCCGGACGCAACGCGGACTGGATCAAGCTTGCGGCCAGCGGCCAGGGCGCTGAAAGCACGCTACTCGTCGTGCAAGCCTCCGAAGGCGAGGAGGGAGGTGAAGAAGGCGGTGAGGCTTCCTACATGGGTATCCTCTTCAACAGCCTGACGCTGGACGCGGAGATCGTCATCGGCATCCTGGCCGTGATGTTCGCAATCAGTGTCGGCGTCATGGTTGCCAAGGCCCGCCTGGTCTCCAGCACGGACAAGGACAACCGCCAGTTCCTGTCGCGTTTCCAGGGCGCCAGTCATGACCTGCTGCAGCTCGATAACGGTATAAGCCTGCCCAACTCCACGCTATTCAAGCTTTACATGGCAGGCTTACGCGAAATACGCAAACGCGAGAAGGACGGCGAGGCTCTGGCACTGAGCGGTGCCTCGATGGATGCGATCAAGGCCGCCATCGACGCAGACCTGGTGCGTGAAAGCCAGCGCATCAACGGCAAGATGGTGCTGTTGACCATCGCGATTTCCGGCGGCCCATTCCTCGGCCTGCTCGGTACCGTGGTGGGCGTGATGATCACCTTCGCCGCGATTGCGGCGGCGGGCGACGTCAACGTCAATGCCATCGCCCCGGGTATCGCCGCCGCATTGCTGGCGACGGTCGCCGGCCTCGGCGTCGCGATTCCGGCGCTGTTTGGCTACAACTACCTCGCCAGCCGCATCAAGAACATCACCATCGAAATGCAGATTTTCGTGGACGAGTTCGTGACCCGCGTTGCCGAACTCCACGGCAAGTAAGGAGTTGATCAGTGTCTGAAGGCGTCAAGGAAGAGAACCAGCTCTACGACGAGATCAACATCACGCCGATGCTCGATCTCGCCTACGTGTTGCTGGTGATTTTTATCATCATGACCACCGCTTCGGTGCAGGGCGTCAAGGTCGATATTCCGCAAACGCAAGCGACGGCCAGCCTGGCCAAGCCGCAGATGCGGGCGATCACGATCACCAGCGACGGCACGGTGTATCTCGATGCGTATCCGGTCGACATGCCAATGCTGGAACAACGGCTGGCCGAGTACAAGGGAGGCAATCCCGACTTGCCGGTGGTGCTCAAGGGCGACGCAGCTGCGCATTACGAAAAGGTCTCTGAAGTGCTGGAAATCTGCAAACGGCTGGGCATCACCGAAATCGGCCTGGTGACAAAACGGGACGAGGGCTAGGACATGCAAGTACAAACCGACGCGCAGCCCTACGACACCATCAATATCACGCCGATGCTGGACCTGGCTTATGTGCTGCTGGTGATCTTCATCCTGATGACGACGGCCGGCGTGCAGGGGCTGACGATGAATCTGCCCAAGCCTTCCAACAAGCCCAGCACCGAAAAGCACGAGGTCAAGATCGTGCAGGTGCAGCAGGGCGGCGGGCTGCTGGTCAACGGCGTGGGAGTGAGCCTGGCGGAGCTGGAAAGCCAGCTCAACGCCGCCCGGGCGCGTGATCCGAAATTCTCGGTGATGATCAAGGGCGACGCGCAAGCGCCGTATGCCGGCATCATCAGCGTGGTCGACCTGGTAACGCGCATGGAAATCGAGAATGTCGGGCTGGTGACGGCCAGGATAGGCACCTGATGAGCACGACGACGATGTCCGATCAGGGCGCCCCGGTGCCGTCCGAAAAGATGGTTTGGCTCAAGCGCATCGGGCTGGCGCTGGTCGTACTCGCTTGCCTGTACGGCCTGTGGTTCGCGGTGAAAGGGCTGTTCGAGCCGCATACGCCACAGAAAAAACAGATCACCAAGATCAAGATCCTGCCGGATACGCCGCCGCCTCCGCCCCCGCCGCCCAAAGAGCCTCCGAAGGAACAGCAGAAAGAGCAACCGAAGGAAGTGAAGATGGAGCAGCCCAAGCCGCAGGAAGTTCCGGAGCCCCCAGCCGAGGCGCTGAAGATGGAAGGCGCGGCCGGCGACGGCCCCAGTCCGTTCAGCGCCGGACCGGTGACCAACGATTACAAGGGCGGCGAGGTCGCGACCAAGATCGGCGGCAAGAAGAGCATGGCGGCCTACGCCTGGTTTACCGGCCAGGTCAAGACACGCATCGAGGACGCGCTGGAAGCAGAAACAGGCCTGTCCAGAGCACAGTACCGGATCGTGGTGCACGTATGGATCTCGCCGGACGGGCAGGTCGAGCGCAGCGAAGTACAGGGCTCGAGCGGCGATGCGGCGATCGACGCGCTGATCAAGAAGGCGTTGGCCGGCCTCGGCCGGGTGGGCGATGCTCCGCCGGACGACATGCCGCAACCGGTGAAATTGCGCATTACCTCGAAAAACACAGGTTGATTGAACAACTGATTATTTAAGGGTGGAACATAAGATGGAACAACGATTGAAGCCGATGTTGCTGGCGCTTGCCGCCTCGGGCTGCCTGGCCTTCTCGCTGCCGACGGTGGCGGGCGAGCGCGAGTCGCTGGAGCAGCTGCGCACGACCACGCTCAGCCTGATCGAGCTGCTGGTGCAGGAAGGGGTGCTTTCCAAAGACAAGGCGGAAGCCATCGTGCAGCAGGCCGAATCGGCCAAGGTGCAGTCCGCCGCTGCCGATGAGGCGGAACCCGTCACGGCGGGCAACGGCGACAAGACCGTGCGCGTGCAGTACGTGCCTGAGCACGTCAAGAAAGAAATGCGCGAAGAGATCAAGCAGGAGGTCATGGCCAAGCTGAATTACAAGGCGGGAGAACGCTTGGGCCTGCCTGACTGGATCGACCGCATTCAGTGGGAAGGCGACATGCGCCTGCGTTACGAATTGGATCATTTCCCGGACGGCAACGATCCGGCCTTCGTTTTCGGCACCAGCGAGACGCGCAACGCGGAGCTTTCCAACACCGACGAGGAGCGCAACCGTTTCCGCGTTCGCGCACGGCTAGGGGCTAAGCTCAAGCTGACCGACTGGCTGGACGGCGGCATTCGGATGACTACCGGCAAGGAAGACGACCCGGTCTCCCCCAACCAGACGCTGGAGACGAGCGACAGCAAGTACTCTTTCGCGCTTGACCGGGCCTATTTACGGATGACGCCCGTGCCGTGGGCGAGCGTTTCGGGTGGCCGTATCGAGAATCCATATTTCTCGACCGACTTGGTATGGGATCCTGACCTTGCGTTCGATGGTGCCGCTGCCGTGTTCAAACCACGCTTCTCTGACAACTGGTCTGTGTTCGGCACCTTGGGGGCCTTCATCCTTGACGAGCAGCAATCTTCGGAAGATACCGACGCACGCGACAAGTGGCTGTTTGGTGCGCAGGCCGGCCTGCAGTGGCAAAGCGCCGATCGCTCTTCGGTCAAGTTGGGGGTCGCGCTCTATGACTTCAAGAATGTCGAAGGCAAGCCGAATCCCTTACTGAGCCCAGGTCTTTATGACAATACGGTGCTGGCGTTTCGCAGCAAGGGTAATAGTACCTTCAGCATCGATCCAACCAACCAGTGTGGCAATGGCGGGCTTTGCGGATTGGCTTCAGAGTTCCGCGAGCTGAATCTGACCGGGCAGATCGATCTGGCCACCTTCAGCCCTGTTCACGTCATCCTGACGGCTGACTATGTCAAGAACCTGGGGTTTGACGAAAGCGAAATTGCCGCGCGTACCGGCATGCCGCTTGGCACTTATGACGAAGAAACCGAAGGCTATCAAGTACGTCTGGCGGTCGGTATGCCGGAAGTGAAGAGCAGGCACGACTGGCAGGTGTTCGGTGCCTATAAGCGCTTGGAAGCGGATGCGGTGCTGGATGCCTTCACCGATTCCGATTTCAACCTCGGCGGCACCAATGCTGAGGGCTGGATCGTCGGCGCGAGCTATGGCCTGGATAAGAACACCTGGCTAAGCGCTCGCTACTTCACTTCGGATGAAATCATCAAGTGGAATCAGGACACTGCCACCTTGACCGGCCGGAAGTTTGGCGCCGATGTGCTACTGATTGATCTGAACGCGAAGTTCTAGGGGTATACCGCATGAAGCGAATCATCCAGATACTGGTCGCCCTGTCGCTGGCGACGGCTTGTATAGCGCACGCGGCGGAAAATACCTCCAAACGCGAAAAACAGCTACAGCGGCGCATGCAGCAGCAGATGCAGCAAATCTCGGCCGAGCGCGATGCACTGGCACAGGAGAATGCAACACTTGCCGCGAAGGTGAAAGAGTTTGAAGCCGCTGCCGCCGGAACCGAAAGTACGGTAGCGCGCTTGAACCGCAGCAAGAAGTCGCTGGAAAGCGAGATGCAGGCGCTTCGTACTGAGCACGACTCTGCTCTGCAGGCTTGCAGACAGGAAACCCAATCGGCGTTGCAGGCAGGGGAGTCATTGCAGCAAAAGCTGGCTGAAAACGAGCAGAAGCTGGCCGACACAAGCAGCAACCTGATGCAGGCGCAAGCCGAGAAAAAGGGCCTGCAGGGCGAAAAGCTGTCGCTGGAGAAAACCCTGGAGCAGCATGGCAAGCAGTTCGCCGCCTGCCAGGAAAAAAACCGCAAGCTCTACGGCGTGACGCGCGAAGTCATCGACCGTCAGCGTAACGACGCGCTGTTCGGCAAGGAGCCACTGTTCGGCCTGGGCAAGGTCGAGGTGGAAAACCTGTTCCAGGAATACGAGGATCGCGCCTACGCCGAGAAGATTCCGGTGAAACAGTAATCTGCCTGATCGCTCCCATGGACAACCCTTCGCGTGGCAAGATCTTCCGGCTATTGAGTGGCGGCCTGATTTTTGCGGGGGTGTTCCTGACGCTGCAATACCTCTATTTCAGCGGCGAGCACAGTGAGTGGCGGCGGGTATTCATCGAGCAAATCACGCTGGGCCCCGTCATTGAGCTGATCAGGCTGATCTCGCCGGGTCAGGCGGTCACCGGCATGGACGGCAGTATCGTGGCGCCCGGACTTCGCCTGTCGCTACGCACGGGATGCGACGGAGCCGATGCCATGATCCTGCTCGTGTCGGCCTTTGCCGCGGCTGGCCTGCACTGGAAACGGGCCGTTCCGGGTGTGATGGGCGGCCTGGCGCTGATCTTCGCTTTCAATCAGCTGCGTATCGCTGCTTTGTATTTTGCGTTTGCTTCCGACCGTACCTGGTTCGATCTGCTGCATGGCTTTGTCGGGCCTGTCCTGCTGATCGCATTGAGTGCGGCCTATTTCTTTTTCGTGCTTGAACATCGCCCGGCGGCGGCCTAATTCATCCGCTCCATCATCGCCACCCACTGACCAAGGCTGGTTGTGTCGCCCAGGCGGCCATTTTGGCCACGCTGTTTGGCAGCCCACAGACCGTCGGCGTTGAAGCTCATCGTGGGAATCAGATCTTTGCGGTGCGATGCCGGCTGGATTTCATCGCGCAGGTTGTCGAGAATCAAGGGTTCGGCATCCGGGGTGGCATAGTAGGTCAGTACCATGTGCGGCTCCATTTTTCTGGATTTCTGCAACCATGCCTTGACGTAAGTCACCCGCAGGCGTTCTTCCGGTACGCCGGCTGATTTGAGGGTGAAGTATTTGGCGAGAGCGTAATCCTCGCAATCACCACCGTTCAGCGCGAGCAACTCCAGCGGGGTTTCCCAGTAATCCGGCACGCCCCATTGCAGCTGGTCATCCCGATAGGGAATGCTGTTGAAGAAAAGATTGATGGCCTCCAGCCGTGCCGTTTCCTCTTGATGCTGCACTTGCAGCATGAGATCTCCCCAGTTTTTGACGCGCTCGCTGGCGGGATCGCCGAATTTTTCGCGGATGCGCGCGATCGTTTCCAGATCGGGAAGCAGCCCGATCGCCCAGGTATTAATCGCGATGGCCAGCAATGCCAAGGCATACGGCAGCGGCGCGAATCTTGTTGTTCTTTTAGCTTGCAATGAAACTCCCCGGGTCGAACGTCGCGGGACTCTAGCATCGCCATGTTGCAGTTATATGTGTCATACGGATTACATATTGCTCATGAATGATCATCGGATTTGACTCTATTCGATTCTATGCAGCCCTGGCGTTTTTCCATATTCCTGCGTGCATTGCCGACACTGCTCGCGAGCCTCGGCCTGGCCGGTTTTTTCCTGACGAAGTATGCGACATGGATGCTGCCCGTTGTGCGCCACGCGTTGGGCTGGTGGTCGCCGCAATTCGATGTGCTGGATGTGCAGGTGCTGAGCCGAGGTGTGGATACAGTCATCGAGGCGGCACTGATGACCCGCGAGCATTTCGTTTTTTACGGGCATGTAATTCCTTCCGGAGGCATCATCACTACCTCGACACTGGCCGGGCACATGCTGGTTCATGTGGTGCTGTTGACGGTATTTCTGGCAGCATGGCCTGCTCGACTCCGGCTGGAGTGGGTGCTGAGATTGGCCGCTGCAATTCCGGCGCTATTCATGCTTGCATGGATCGATGTGCCGCTGATCATGACGGGCAGCATGCATGCCTTGATTCTGGAAAACGTGGCGCCGACGTCCTTATCCACGGCCCGGCTCGTGCTGGCCATGGAGTTTCTCGAGAACGGCGGCCGGTATGTGCTGATCCTGCTGACGGGCTGTCTGGTCGTTTTCCTGTGCCGCAAAGCGGTGCGGCAGTCCTAACGGACTAGGGCAGGGCATCAACCTGTCATGCATGGCCGTTAGGCTGCTTGCATGTACACATTCCTCCGAATCCCGGTAACGTTGCTGCTGGTGCTGCCTCTCCATGCCTGGGCTGTCAGCCCCGCGGACAAACTGGCCGAAGACATGACCGCGCCTCTCGACAGAGGCGTGCCCGTACGTGTGATTGTACAGATTGACGCTGGAGACGAAACCGTTCCGGTTGAGGATCCTGTGCGGCGCAGCCACTACAACGAAGTTCGCGCGAGGGTGCTGTCGGAACTGCCGGTCGACGGATATGACAAAGCCCGTTCGTTTTCCCACCTGCCCATGATGAGTGTGCGCATCAAGAATCGCAATGCGTTGGACAAGCTGCTGGAGCACTCCGATGTCGTGACCGTTTTTCCGGACAAGCCGCACAAGGCAATGCTCGCCCAAAGCCTTCCCTTGATCGGGCAGACGCCCGTCGCAAACGTGATGGCGCGTGCCGGCGCCAACACAACCGTGGCGGTGCTTGATACCGGCGGGATGTATACGCGCCCGGAATTCGGAAGCTGTACTGCCGTAGGCGCGCCTTCGACCTGCAAGGTGGTGGCCGCACAGGATTTCGCCTATCCCGACGACATCCTGGACGACAACGGCAGCGGCCTGGAGGGCATAGGCCACGGTACGGAAGTGGCCGCGACGGTAGCAGGAGTCGCGCCTGCGACAAAATTCGCGCTGCTGGACGTTTTCGATGGCGAGGATGCCTGGAGCGTGGATATTATCGACGCCATCAACTGGTCGATCGCCAACAAGGATGCTTATGCAATCGCGGCGATCAACATGAGTCTCGGCGATGGCACGCTCAATACAGCTACCTGCAGCAAGTCCAGCGGAGTGGGAGCGAATCCCTTCGTCACGCCGATACGTACTGCCCGCAATGCGGGCATCGTCGTCGTCATCGCTTCGGGAAACGAAGGCTACAGCAACGGTTTGGCCTCGCCTGCCTGCGTGCCGGAATCCCTGTCCGTAGGCTCCGTCTACGACGCCACTATCGGCGGTGTTGCCTGGGGTGTCTGTACCGATGCGACTACCGCCGCGGACAAGGTGGCCTGCTATTCCAATAGCGCCAACTTTCTGGATTTGCTGGCACCCGGTTCTGCCATCACTGTTGCCGGTAATACCGTACATGGCACTTCCCTGGCGGCTCCGATGGCGGCGGGGGCGGTAGCCGTGCTGAAGGGCGCCTACCCATCGGAAACGCCTGCCCAGATCGAGGCGCGCATTACCTCTGCCGGTGTTCCGGTCACGGATGCCCGCAACGCGCTCGCCAAGCCCAGGCTCAACCTCCTGGCGGCACAGGGTGCACCGGTCAACGATGGGTTTTCCTCGGCTATTGCGCTATCCGGAAATCAGGCTGCCGTCTCGGGCTGGAACTTCAACGCCACGTCCGAATCCGGGGAGCCCCTCCATGCAGGGCAAGCGGGCGGGCGGTCGATCTGGTGGACGTGGGTAGCGCCGGGCAACGGCACATTGTCGCTCGATACGCAAAACAGCGGCGTCGATACCTTGCTGGCGGTTTACACCGGAACGACAGTCGGTGCGCTGGTTCAAGTCGCTGCGAACGACAACGGGGCGGGGGGGAGCGGGGGCAGCAGCGCCGCCAGCATGAATGTGAGCGCCGGAACCACCTACCACATTGCGGTCGATGGCAAGAGTGGCGTGGCGGGTAGTGTTGCCTTGCAACTGACATTCGCGCAGACGGTGCCTTCCGCCGATCTTGCGCTGACGATCTCCGGCCCCGCAAGCGCTGTCGAGGCTGGCCAGCAAACCAGCTATAGCGTGACAGTAACGAATGCCGGCCCGGATATTGCCCAGAATGCGATGGTAAGCTTGAATTACCCGTCAGGTTGGACGCTTGCAGGTGGAAGTTGTGTGGAGATTGCCGCCCAGACCGTGCAATGCAACCTGGGAAATATTCCGGCCGGACAGGCCGCAATGACGATGCAGGCATTCAATACAGGCTCCCAGGCCGGAACATTCCAGATGATCGCAACCGTGGCGTCCGACACCGCGGACCCGCTCCAGGCCAACAATGCCGACACCACGGATACTACGCTGACGCAGCCGTCCGCAACGAGCGTTAATGAGGGCGATGTACCTACGCTGACCGAATGGGCTGCGATATTGATGGCGGCCATGCTGTTCGGCATCTCGGCTCGTCGCAGAATGGCCATCTGACATGTCACTCGAACCCAGGGAATATTACGAATTCTTGAAGGCGAAATAGTCCGATACCGATGCAATACCTAGTCCGAATTGCGCTCGCGCAAGGTAGATGCCTGCCTCCTGCTTGCGCACAATGACGTACACAGGGAGTAATTTTTTAGACTAGGAGTATTACCGTGAAAAAGCTGTTCAACATTGTTTCCCGGAGCGTTGCCATTACAGCCGCTCTGTTTTTTACGTCGCAGGCGTCTGCCATGACGTTCGAGATCAACCAGGAATTGAATGGTGGCGCGGTCACCAAAGTGGCTACACTCAGTATCGAACAGTCTGGTGAGGACGCATTGTTCACCCTGACCGGCAGTTTCGATGATCTTTCCGGACAAGCCTTTCTCAAGGAAATCTTTTTTACCGGCACCGGCGGCGAATTCGTGACAGGCGATGGCAACACCATCCTCGGCGCGCCTAAAACCGCTTTCATCGCCGACGGCGGCACCAATGCCAGCGTGTTCTACAACTGGCGCGTCCGTTTCCCTACCGCCAACAATTCGGATCGCTTCACGGGTGAGGATGTCGCCACCTGGACGATCAAGGGCGTGCAAGCGACCGATTTCAGCAATCCGATGATCAAGTTGAACGGCTCCGGCGGCCTGACTCATGCCGTAGCCATCAGCCCGGTCCCGGAGGCGGATTCCTGGATGATGCTGATCGCCGGTATGGGTGTACTCGGCTTCTCGCTGCGTCGCCGCGCCAAGTAATTCTATTAAGCATGCTGCCCTGTTCCGGTTGCTTATCGAGCCCGATCATGAGGATAACTTCATGATCGGGATAGTCCATATTCCCGTAACAATCACGCACTAGCATCGCCGTTTTTTGTGCGGAGTACGCATGTTTAGCCAGCAGGCCTCTGCGGCAACGCGAATTCTTCCCTTCGCCGTTTATATCCTCTTTCTTGCACTCGACCAGCCGCTCTCGCAAATGATGAGCGCGGCTGGCCTGGATGCGCGCTGGTTATACGGTTATCGCGTCGGTTGTGTTGCGATGCTGCTGACATGGCTGTGGAGGCAATACCGGGAACTGATTTGGCCTTTTGCCGTGCGGATGCAGGGATGGCTGGCGGCATTGGCTGTGGGCACGGCCGTGTTCGCACTCTGGATTTTTCCTTATCCGGATTGGGCCGTGATGGGTGGGGCGGGCAGAGGGTTCAGTCCGCTTCATGCAGATGGAAAAAGCATCGATCCCTGGCTGGCGGCGATGCGGGTTGCCGGTGCAGCGTTGGTTGTGCCGCTGATGGAAGAGTTGTTCTGGCGCTCATTCCTGATGCGCTGGCTGGATCACCAGGATTTTCTGAATGTCGATCCCGCCCGCATCAGCCTGCGCGCGCTGGCTGTCAGCTCGGTTTTGTTTGCCGTCGAGCACAGCCTGTGGCTGGCGGGGCTACTGGCAGGATTGGCATATGGCTGGCTCTACATGCGTTATCGCAAGCTGTGGGTTCCGGTCGGGGCGCATGCGGTCACCAACGGCCTGCTCGGCTTATGGGTCATTCAAACAGGTTCATGGACATATTGGTGATGGCACGAAAATACCGATCGATCACGGCGCTGGCCCTGAGCCTTATTTCTGCCGCCCATGCGCACGCGGAAGGCATGCTCGAACTGGAGCCTTACGTCAGCGCCGGCATGACCTACGACGATAACGTGTTTCGGGTGTCGGGCAAAAACGAAGCGCGCGCGCTGCTGGGCGACGACGCCACCTCCGATACGACGCAGCGCCTGGAGGCGGGCATCCATGCCGATTTGAAACTCAGCCGCCAGCATTTCCGACTGGACCTGAGCGCAAACCAGAGCCGATTTGACCGATTCGGATTCCTCGACAACGAAGGCGACTCGAGCAAGCTGGCGTGGGATTGGCAGTTTGGAAACCATCTGGGCGGAGCGTTGAGCGTCAGCGAAGATACCTCGATGGGGGGCTTCACGGAGTTGCAGAATCCCGTGCTCAACATGCGTACGCGCAAGCGGCAGCTGGCGACGGTCAATTGGGGTTTGCATCCGCGCTGGCGTCTTCGTGCGATCGGCGAGGAGGTGGATGTCGAAAACAGTCTTGAAAGTTATCGCTCTTCCGACCGCACCGAATCGATACGCGAAATCGGCGTGCAGCACCGGACACCTCAAGGGAGCCAGGTCGGCCTGTTCGGCCGCCAGATCGATTCGGAATACGCCCAGCGCGACGTGTTCTCTCTCGTGCTTTTCGGCAATGCGAACCGCCAGCAGGAACTGGGCGTGGATCTCGCCTGGGTTCCGGGAGGAAAATCCCGTGTGGAAGGGCGGTTTGCCAGGGTAGAGCGCAAATACGAAGAGCTTTCGGGCCGGGATTTCAGCGGTTGGAGTGGGCGAGCAAGCGTGTTCTGGCAAGCTACCGGCAAGACGGCCATGAGTCTTTCGGCGGCACGGGATATTTACGGTGTGGATGACCTGGCGGCCACCTATGCGCAAACAGACACCCTCAGCTTTATTCCATCCTGGATGCCAACTTCCAAGATATCCGTGCAGGGGCGCGCCACTTACGAGCGGCGCAATTACCTCGGCGATCCCAGCCTGGTCATCGCCGGTGCCGAGCAGCGTGAGGATATCGTGAAAGTGGCGGGGCTGAGCGTGTCCTATGTTCCGTACTACAAAGTCAGCATGCAGCTCTCGTGGCAAACGGAATCCCGTGAATCTTCGGTACGCGGGGCGGGCTACGATGCCAGTTCGCTGACCGCCAATCTGCGCGCCGAATTCTGACTGCCTCCCGTGCATGAGCCGTTCGGCTCATCTTTGCATCCGGCCTGTTAACGGCTGTGTCACGGCATGACATTAGCATCGATCCATTGCCTCAACGAGGCTAGCCGAACATCATCTCCATCATCAACCAGGGATAGCGCAATGAAGAAAACCATTGTTTCCGCAGCGCTTGCTGCTCTTTTCGTGCCGGCGTTGGCCTCTGCCGCCGATTTCACTTTCAGCCAGGAGTGGACCTACAACCACGCCTTGACCGGCGTGGCCGGCCAGACTTCCGAAATTTCCGCGTTCGACACCACGACCAATTCCCTCTGGGTCGTCGGCATCGTCGGCGTGGATGTGCTGGACGCCAGCACCGGCAGCCTGCTGCAGCACATCGATACGACCGCACTTGGCAGCGTCAACAGCGTCGCCATTTACAATGGTCTGGCAGCATTCGCAATCGAGTCCGGTGCCGATCGCACATCGGCCGGCACCGTGCAGTTCTATGACACCACCACACGCGCGCTCAGCTCCGGCATTAATTCGATCGCTGTCGGCGCATTGCCCGACATGCTGACCTTCACCGCCGACGGCAGCAAACTGCTGGTCGCTAACGAAGCCACTCCAACGACTTATGGCGGCTTCGACCCCGTCGGCAGCGTCAGCATTATCGACATGGGCACGCGCACCGTTGCCGCCACGGCCGGCTTCACCGGTGTTAGCACGACTGGCAGTTATCTGCGTACCAATACCGGCATGGATTTCGAGCCGGAATACATCACGGTGAATGCCGCCGGTACGCAAGCCTATGTTTCGCTGCAGGAAGCCAACGGCATGGCCGTGCTGGATCTGACGACCAACTCCTTCACCAGTATCATCGGTCTTGGCGCCAAGGATTTCAGTGCTGCAGGCAACTACATCGACCCGAACGACCGCGACTACATTTCCGGCACCAGCGGCCCGACCAAGACCGAACTGCGCTCCGTGAACGTCAAAGGCCTGTACCAGCCCGACGGGATGGCGGCTTACGATGTCGGCGGCCAGACCTATATCGTGATGGCCAACGAAGGCGACACGCGCGAGGACGACGGCGACAAGGCGCGTGCTTCCACCATTTCCGGAACCCCGACCGATGCAAAGCGCCTGAATATTTCCACCACGGATTCAACCTCCGGCAATCTGGTCATGTTCGGAGCGCGCTCGTTCTCGATCCGTGACGCCTCTGGCAGCATCGTTTTCGACAGCGGCAGCGAACTTGATGCCAAGGCTATCGAACTCGGCATTTACGACGACACTCGCAGCGACGATAAAGGCGTCGAACCCGAAGGCGTGGAGCTGATCACCATCGGCGGTCGCACGCTGGCTTTCATCGGTCTCGAACGCACCCTGAAAAGCGCGGTTGCCGTCTATGACGTCACTGACCCTGCCAATGCCAGCTTCCTGGACATGCTCGTCACCGAAGGCGACATTGCTCCGGAAGGTCTCATGGCTTACGAGAAGGACGGCCGCTTCTTCATTGCGATTAGCAACGAGGTTTCCGGCACGACCACGGTTTACAGCATGGCGCCCGTGCCCGAGCCGGAAACTTACGCGATGCTGCTCGCCGGTCTCGGCATGGTCGGCTTCGTGGCACGCCGCAGAAACAATCGCAAGGCATGATGAGTTGCGGGATAGTCCAGGCTATCCCGCTTCATGTCATCGAATTGTCATGAAAAACGAAACGCCCTAGTTCTTTCGGACTAGGGCGTTTTCAAATCCGCTTCATACCCATCAGCCAAACTGACGGCTAAAAATCATTAAAAAAATAATAATTCACTTTAACTAAGGGTTGGATCGATGAATTACTTCAAGGCAATACTGGCTGCCATTCTCCTGTCGGGCAGCATTTCCGCTGCGCAGGCAGAAGATTTTGACTGGGGCACGCTGAACGAAGGAAGAAGCGAATTCCTTCACGAAGTCACTCCCGGCTCCTTTCTGAACAAAATCCATTTCAAGATCGAGCAGCTTAGCAACAGTGATTTTGGTGTGGGTTCTCTGAGCTTTACGTTGCGCGGAATTCCTTATTTCGATATCCAGGATATGTCCATGTCGTTATTCGACAGCATGGGCAATAAATTTGGCAGTGGAGTCGATTTTTCGGTCAGTGCCCTCGCCAGTGGTGATTATTACCTCCAGGTAGCGGGCAGTGCCACGGGTACGGCCGGTGGAATCTATGGGGGATCGATAGCGATGGCCTCCCTGCCAGTCCCGGAGCCCGGCATGGGTAGTTCGCTGATGGCAGGCCTGTTGATGCTGGCCTTCATGGCGACACGTCGCCGAGACATCCAATAAGCAATAAAAAAAAGTTTCAACTCACCACTGGTACAGGCGCTACTCCCGCGCCTGTTTTTTTGTCACGGTTTTGTCTTTTGAATGATAACTGACAGTAATAAAACCTTCTTATGCTCTCTGCTTCGCTCAACAAAGGCCTCATTATGAACAAGACATTTCGTTCCTTCCTGCTGCTCCTGCTGGTGGCAACTTCCGTGGCCGCATGCGGGAAAAAGGAAGAAAGTGCCAAAACCGAAAGCCAGGTGGTCGCCAAGGTCAATGGCAACGAAATCTCCATTCACCAGCTGAATTTTCAGCTCGCCCGGCTCGGGAACGCCAGCGAAGCGCAATTGAAGGAGGCTTCCAGGCAAGTGCTGGCACGGTTGGTCGATCAGGAGCTGTTTCTGCAGAAGGCGGTTGAAGCAAAACTGGATCGCGACCCCAAGGTGATGCAGGCCATGGAAAACGCCAAGCGTGAAATCCTGGCGCAAGCCTATATGGAACAGCAGTTGGCCTCTGTCAAGAAGCCGGAGCAGGCCGCCATGGACAAGTTCTATGCCGAACACCCCGAGCTCTTCGAGAAGCGCCGCATTTATAAAATGCAGGAATTGGTGATCAACGCCAGTCGCGACAAACTGGCCGGGATCGAGCAGGGCGCAAAAGCTGCCGGCGACTTCAACAAGATTGCCGCCTGGCTCAAGGAAAACAACTACAAGTTCACCGTTGGCGCCAATGTGCGCGCGGCGGAACAGCTGCCGATGGAACTGCTGCCTCGCCTGCACGCGATGAAGGATGGCCAGATGCTGATCGTGCCGACCCAGGGCACCATCAACATTGTCCTGCTCGCAGCCTCGCAGGAACAGTCGATCGACAAGGAAAAAGCCGCGCCCATGATCGAAAAATTCCTGATGACGCAAGCCCGCAACGATCAGGCCAAGAGCTCGCTCGACCAGTTGCGTGCGCAGGCAAAGATCGAATATGTCGGCGCCTTCAAGGATTCCATGCTGCCCGTTGCCAAGGGTGCTGCCGAAGCCAAGCCTGCCGCAACCCAGCCCGTCAGCAAGCAGGAACCGGCCAAGAGCGACGAGCATATCGACAAGGGACTTGCGGGTCTTTGATCCACGCAAGCATTCAGGGAGAAGCTCGTAAATGTCCAGAATCATCCTGTTCCTGACGCTGACGCTGACCACATTGCTGGTTGGCGCTGAAACCGCCAAGGATTACGTACTGGGGGCGGGCGACATGGTGCGCATCACCGTGTACGGCAGTCCCGACCTGAGCACCGAGGCGCGCATTGCCGCCAACGGCAGCATCACCTTTCCCTTGCTGGGCGAAATGCGCATCGGCGGCATGAGCTCCCGGGATGCCGAAAAAAATATTGCTACACGTCTCGAATCGGAGGGGTTCGTATCTCAGCCCCAGGTCAGTCTTGTCGTGCTGCAATTCCAGAGCCAGCTGGTGTCGGTGCTGGGCGATGTCGCCAAGCCGGGCCGCTACCCGCTGGATCGGCCTACCTCGCTGAGCGATGTGCTCGCGATGGCCGGCGGCCCGACGCTCAACGGCTCGGACGCCGTGACGGTGTTGAGCATGCGTGACGGCAAGACAGAAAAGAAGGAATACGATCTGCGCGAACTGTTCGACCGCGGTCAGGCCGCGCACAACCCCAAGATCAGTGGCGAGGACATCATTTATGTTCATGCCCGCGAAGTGTCGGTGCTGGGGCAGGTCAATCGTCCGGGCAAATACTCTGCCGTAAGCGGCGTACGCAACCTCGGCGACTTCCTTTCCATGGCCGGTGGCGTGGCTCCCAGTGGCGGCGATACCATCATCGTGACCCTGTTGCGCGACGGCAAGGTGGATAAGCGCGAAATCGATATCGATCAGTTGTTCCGCAGCGGTGATACCGCCGCGAACATCGAATTGCGCAGCGGGGACATGATCTACGTCCCGCGCGCGCCCAATTTCTACATCTACGGCGAAGTGCAGCGCCCGGGCGTCTTCCGCCTCGAACGCAACATGACAGTCGCCCATGCGCTGTCGGTCGGGGGCGGCCTGACCGTACGCGGTACCGAGCGCGGCCTTCGCATCAAGCGCAAGGGCGAGGATGGCAAGGTACATATGATCGAGCCGGAATCGTCGGATATCGTGCTGCCGGACGACGTTCTTTACGTCCGCGAAAGCCTGTACTAGGAGCCCGCCATGAATCCGATGCAAGTATTGACGATCCTGCGCGCGCGCAAGTGGATATTCCTGCTGACACTGGGCCTGACGGTGGCGACTGCCATTATCGTCAGCCTGATTCTGCCCAAAAGCTATACGGCGACCACTACACTCGTGGTCAATTTCAAGGGGACCGACCCGGTGACCGGTGCGGCCATTCCCGCGATGCTGATGCCGGGCTACCTGAAGACCCAGACCGAGATCGTCTCCAGCCGCCGCGTGGCGCGGAATGTGGTGGAAAAACTGAACCTCGCCTCCAGCCCCGTCGTCCGCAAGCAATTCGAGGACGACACCCAGGGACAAGGCGATGTGAACGACTGGCTGGCCGACCGGTTGCTGCAAAGCCTGGAGGTGGAGCCGTCGCGTGAAAGCAGCGTGATCAGCATCAGCTATCGCGGCGCGGATCCCAGGTTTGCCGCCGCGCTGGCCAATGCGTTTGCTGCTTCCTATGCCGAAACCAACCTGAGGCTCAAGGTGGAACCGTCGCAACAGGCCGCCGCCTGGTTTAACGACCAGATCAAGGGGTTGCGCGAAAACCTGGAGAAGGCGCAAGCGAAACTTTCCGCCTACCAGCGCGAGCACGGCATCATCGCCGTGGATGAGCGCCTCGACGTGGAAACTGCGCGATTGGCCGACCTTTCCAGCCAGGTCGTGATGGCGCAATCGCAGACGTTCGACAGCCTTTCGCGCCAGCGGCAGCTGGGGCAGGGCGGAGCCGCCGAGTCCCCGGACATCATGGCCAACCCGCTGATCCAGGGCTTGAAGTCGCAGCTGGTGCAGGCCGAAGCGAAATTCACGGAAGTTTCGCAGCGCATGCAAAAAAATCATCCGCAATATCAGGCCGCCGCCAACGAAGTGGCCAACCTGAAAGCGCGTATCGACGAAGAGGTCGCCAAAGCCGGCAGCAGTATCGGCCAGGCGGCAAAAATATCGCAGCGCCGCGAAGGCGACCTGCGCGCGGCGCTGTCGGCGCAGAAGTCCAAACTCCTCGAACTCAAGCAACAGCGCGACGACATTGCCGTATTGACGCGCGAAGTCGAGAACGCCCAGCGCGTTTATGACCTGGCCATGCAGCGTTTCAGCCAGACCAGCATGGAAGGGCAGGCCAACCAGACTGACGTTGCGGTGCTCAATGTCGCGGTGCCGCCGCTCAAGCCATCCAGTCCACGTGTGTTCCTCAACGCTGTGCTGTCGCTGTTCCTAGGCACCTTGCTCGGCCTGGGCTTTGCGCTGCTGGTGGAAATGGTAGACAGACGCATACGCACGGCGGACGACGTCAGCGTGATCGCCGGGTTGCCGGTGCTCGGCAGCCTGAACGGCAAGACTGACGGCGCCAAACCGCGCATATTCAATCTGTTCGGATTCCGCGGCGGAAATCCTCTTGCGGCCACGGGAAGCTGATTAAATGGAAATGTCCACATTGAAAATTCACGATGCTGCGGATGCTCCCAGCGTCAATCCGCTGCACACGCCGCAGCAGCACTCCATCGGCAAGCAATTGCTGGATGCCGGCAAGCTTAGTCCGGAGGATGCGGAACGCGTGCTGCGCTTTCAGAAGGATAACGGTCTGCGTTTCGGCGAAGCGGCGCTCCAGCTCGGGCTGGTGACGGAGCAGGATATCCGCCAGGTGCTGGCCCGTCAGTTCGATTATCCCTATCTTCCGTCGCGCAACGGCGAATTCAGCGAACACCTGGTCGCCGCCTACCAGCCCTATAGCCGCCAAGTGGAAGAGTTGCGAGCCCTGCGCAGCCAGCTGTTGTTGCGTTGGTTCGAAAGCGGCCACAAGACGCTTGCCATCCTGAGCGCGCATCCCGGTGAAGGATGCAGCTATCTCGCCGCCAATCTGGCGATCGTGTTTTCGCAACTGGGCGAGCATACCTTGCTGGTCGATGCGAATCTGCGCGCGCCCGAACAGCACGCTCTGTTCAATCTTGGCCAGCGCCTCGGCCTGTCAGACCGCCTGGCAGGGCGCGCGGATGATGATGTTGTCACGCGCATCCCATCCTTCGTCGATCTCTCGGTATTGTGTGCAGGCACGCCGCCCCCCAATCCGCAGGAATTGCTGGCACGCGACACATTCAATTCGCTGATTGCCAAGGTCGGCAATTCCTATGATGTGGTGCTGTTCGACGCGCCGCCTGCCGCGCTCGGCTCGGATGCCCTGACCATCGCCGCACGGGCGGAGGGCGTGCTGCTGGTCGTGCGCAAGGATCACACCCGCTTGAACGACCTGCTGGCGCTGTCCGGCCAGTTGCAAGCGCTAGGCGTCGAGATTGTCGGCTGCGTCATCAACGAGTTCTAGCGTGAGTATCGAACTGACCGTTCCTCCGCCGATCGAGACGCGCTGGCGAACATTGATGCGGCTTTGGTGGCCCATCGTGCTCGGCCTGCTCGCGATGTACGGCCCGACCTATTACCACTTGGCGACGACGCTGTGGACGCAGGAAGACCAGGTCCACGGCCCGTTGATCGTCATGGTGGTGATCTATCTTGTCTGGATGCAGCGCGGGAGCCTGTTATCGCCTGACGTCGTAAAGCCCATGCCGGTGCTGGGCAGCGTCGTGCTCGGCTTTGGCCTGATTGCCTACGTGCTCGGGCGCTCGCAGGACATCCTCATCCTCGACATCGGCTCGCAGATCCCCGTGTTCGCCGGGATTCTGCTGATCACCCGCGGTATTGCGGCGCTGCGCGCGCTCTGGTTTCCGCTGTTTTTCATCCTTTTCATGATTCCGTTGCCGGGCGCCCTGGTATCGGCCGTCACCATGCCGATGAAGATGGCCGTGTCCTATGTGTCGGAAAACGCCCTGTTCTGGGCAGGCTACCCAATCGCGCGCAGTGGTGTGGTGCTGCATATCGGTCAATACCAGTTGCTGGTCGCCGATGCGTGCGCGGGACTGCATACGCTGATTTCTCTGGAAGCGCTCGGCCTGTTGTATCTCAATATCGTGCGGCATGACTCCCTGGTGCGCAATGTCACGCTGGCGCTGCTGATCGTGCCGATCTCATTTACCGCCAATGTGATTCGCGTCATGGTGCTGACGCTGGTGACCTACCATTTTGGCGATGAAGTCGGGCAGGGTTTCGTGCATGGATTTGCCGGGATGCTGCTGTTCATCGTGGCTCTGGTGCTCATCATCGGCGTGGATAGCGTGCTGCAATACTGGATAAGGAAAAACAATATAAAGCATGTAATTAAAGAATGTAATGCATGAAAAACATTAACTTTAAATACCTCTGGCTGGGTCTCGCGCTCGTTGCGGCAGCGGCAGGAGCGGTCGAATTCCGTCCGACTCAGCGATTGGCCGATCAGGGGCCCAAGGTCAATCTTGAAGCGATGATCCCGGCGCAATTCGGCGAATGGCACATTGATGACCTCGGCAGCAACCAGCTGGTCAATCCCCAGACTCAGGCAGCTATCGATAAGATCTACACGCAGGTGTTGTCGCGCACCTACGTCAATGCAGAAGGCTACCGCATCATGCTGATGCTGCCATATGGCGCCGACCAGTCGGACGATATGGGCGTGCACGACCCGGCCGGTTGCTATCCGGCGCAGGGTTTTCGCATTCTGGGCAACCGCAAGGACCTGATCAAGACCGTCTACGGGTTTATTCCCGCACGCCGCATGGAGGCAGAAAACGGCCCCCGTTACGAACCCGTGACCTACTGGAGCACCATCGGCAACAAGGCAGTTAACGACGATTGGGATCGCAAGCTGGCACAGCTTTCGTATGTGCTGGATGGGCAGATTCCCGACGGGCTGCTGTTCCGTGTTTCCTCGGTCGATCCGGATGCAGAACGGGCTTACCGCACGCAGGACGCGTTCATCAATGCGCTGCTGCAGGCCTTGGCGCGGGATGCGCGCGTACGCGTGGCGGGAATGACATCCGGGCAATCCGCCCCTGACCCCTTTGCCTCGCCATGAACGCTTCGCCCTATACCACTGACAACATCCGCCGAGGCGCCATGCATTACCTGCTTGGGCGCGGGGTGGCCGGCCTGGCAGGGTTTGCCACCATCATTCTGCTGGTTCGCAATATGGACGTGGCGAGCTATGCGGGATATACCGCGATTTCAGGGCTGATCATGATGTCCGGCGTGATCGCCGGCCTGGGGCTGGAAAGGGCGATTGCCAGGTATGTGCCGCAAGGGCGGCTGGAGCAAACCCCGATGAAGCTGGCATCGTTTATCTGGAGAACGGCGTTACTGCGCCTTGCGGCCAGCCTGCTGTTTGCGCTGCTCGTTTTCGGCTTCTGGCCGCAGATCAAAAGTATTCTGGAATACATCGATCTGGCGGATTTTCCAGTGCCGCTGGTGCTGTTTCTGGTGGCTGAAAATCTTTTTGCCCACTTTTCGTCCGTCTTCCAGGCGATGATGATGCAGAAGATGCTGACCCGTCTACTCGTGATTCAATGGGGAGGGCGCTTGCTCCTGATTTTTGCCGTGCTCCTGGATCACACCTTCATCAGTCTTGAGGCAGCGCTATGGATAATGGCAATTCCAGAACTGCTGGGGGTCCTGACCTTCATCGTCGCATTGCACTATCACTTGCGACATCTCGAATCTCATCATTCCGTTGCGCTGGATCATAGTGAGACCAACTGGCTGGACTGGAAGCCGGCCTTGGGCATGTCACTGCATAACTACGGATTTTCACTACTGGCCGCACCGCCGCAGGGCTATTTCATGCGCATGCTGGTCTCCGCGACATTGTCTGCGGAGACCGTCGCTGCCTATGGATTCTTCCAAAGCATTGCAGAAAAAGCGCGGCAATACATTCCTTTGCATTTTTTCCACAGCATGATCGAGCCGGTACTGATTGCCCGTTACTTGCAGGATCGCGACTTTGCAAAACTGAGCCAGCTGTGCCAGTTGCTCTACAAATCCAACGTACTGGTCTTCGTGCCCGCCATCGCCTGGGTCGCTGCCGCCGGCCCTGACATTGCGATGGCTTTGACAGGCGGGAAATTCGCCGACCAATCCTGGGTGCTACTGATTGTGATGGTGCAACTGCTTATTGGCAGCCATGTGGTTGTGCTGCAATTGATCCTCAATGCGCTGGGCCGCAGCAAACTGCTGATCAAGGCCAGTTTTCTGGCGCTGATGGGGATGACAGCCTATTGGTTGGCAGTCAGCCAGATCACCACCATCGGCGTGCTTTTCGGCCCGATTATTTTCTCTCTCATGGTCAATATGATCATTGTGATGGCGCTTGTGTCACGTGGATTTGCATATCACCCGTCATGGGAAATGCTTCGCGGAACCGTGCTTGCAGGATTAATTGCTTCGGGTGCAGTTTTTTTGTTGTTGGGAATAATCGAAAAAATTGAGGAGGTACATATTGTTGCTGTGGTCAGCGGCCTGGTCGTCCTCGGGGTGTATGGGATGGGAATCCATACATTATCGATCGTAAAAAATGAAGAGGTATCGATGGTGAGGGGCCTTTTCACAAAAAAGGCTCCTGTTCGATAACATTCGATAGGTCTAAAAATGAAAAATAATCAAGAAATTATCAAGGATTTGCAGGGGACTGCCTCTGAAATTCTGGATGGATTGATTCCACCTGAGAGTACGGTTCTGCTTTTGGATTACCCAAACTATAGCAATGTCGGGGATAGTCTGATCTGGTTGGGAGAGGTTGCATATCTTCGTTCACGAAATCTGAAACCTGCTTATGTCTGCGACTTGGAAAATTACCAGCCCAAGGCAATCGACGCGGTAATCAATCATCCAAAGTCGAAGAATCCGATCATTCTCATGCAAGGAGGAGGTAATTTCGGCACGCTATGGCCTGCGGTGCAAGCGTTTCGCAAGAAAGTACTCCGGGATTTCTCCGGCATTCGTACCATACAACTTCCGCAATCGCTTTACTTCGACAACAAAACCGAAATACGGGAAACAGCCAGGCTAATCGATCATCACGGAGCCTTTACGCTGTTGACTAGAGATCACCCCAGCCATGCTTTCGCACAAGAGCATTTCAATTGTGATGTCCGACTTTGTCCGGATATGGCCTTCTTCATTGGCCCCCTCCAGAGTCGTTTGAAAGCACCATTTGATCGATACATACTCTCCCGATCAGATCACGAAAAATCCTTTGACTGGCTCGGAGCATTTCCTTCCGAAACTGATCAATTAACCATCGATCAAGGCGACTGGCTGGAGCAGGGTCTGCAAGAGCGGATTTTGAATCGCCTACAGCGACATACGGTTGGGCCTCGCTTGATTCTTGACCCTTATAACAGGACGCTGTTTCAACTCTGGAATTTGCTGGCTCGCTACCGTTTATCAAGAGGGCAAACACAGTTGGAACGTGGACGAGTTGTCATTTCCGACCGGCTACATGTTCACATTTTATGTACTCTTCTTGATAAACCGCATGTCCTGATTGATAACAGCTACGGAAAAATCAGTAGCCTCCATAAAGCCTGGACTCATGCATACGCAGGTGTCAGATTCGCATCCAGCCTATCTGAAGCTCTAATCGCAGCCAGGGATCTGGAGTCATATCCAGATGAAAATCCAGTGTATGCATAAGCGTGCGTCCTGTACGGTCGTTACCGTTTTTGCAGAAGGGCAACCTGGATTTCTGGATTTTTCCTATCGGGTGAGGTCGCTGGCAGCGAATTACGATGTGACTGTAATAAGCTCCTTTCCTCTGCAACACGCTGAGATCGACATCCGGGGAGTGAAGTACCGGGTGATTCCTTCTCCCGGAACCCGGCTGGGATGGCTAAGCTATTTGTGTCGTAGCGCACTCATGATCTTTCGGCAACGGCCAGGCTTTGTTGTCTTGCTGCATTCGATGGCATCGCCAGTTGCACTGGCATTGCCCGGACTAAAGACGGTTACTTACTGGAATGAGCATCCGACACATGTAGCGCCCTGTCACACCGGCATGAACCCGCTGAAAAAACTTCAGCGGGGGTTTATACGCTGGCTGATGTTTCATGGCGCCCGCCGTTCTACCCGTGTGCTTCCGATCGGTGAGGCGCATCGGGATGATCTCCTGAAGCACGGTTGCGATCCCCATAAAATGGAAATGATCTACATGGGTGTCGATCAGGCATTCCATAAAGCAGCACTCGAGAACACGAACCCTGATCAAGGCTTTTTGAATCTGGTGTATATCGGCTCCGTGCATCCCGAGCGCGGGAGAGATGTCATGCTCGAAGCCGTGGCACTGGCCAATACCGCGCAAAAAATTGTTCATCTCACAATGGTAGGTGCGAGCGAGGAACAGCTTCAGTACTGTCAGGAAGCTGTAGCAAGACTCGGGATTGTCGACTCTGTGAGTTTGCATGGAAGAGTCCCCGGAAGCCGTATTCCCGAGTTTCTCAAGACTGCCGACATCGGTCTATGCCTGTGGCAAGACTTGCCATGGTATCGCTTCAATCCCCCCACCAAACTTTTCGAATATCTGGTCGCCGGGCTGCCGGTCGCCGCCAGCAATATCCGCACGCATACGCAATATGTTCAGGATGGGGTGAATGGTTTCATTTTCGAATACGGCAGCCAGAGCCTCGCCGCCTGCATACAGAAAATTTTCGAAAATCGCCACAGATTGCCGGAATTGAAGCGCAACACTTGCGAAACGAGTAAGCCTTACCTCTGGCCTAGCATTGAACCTGCTTTTCTCGCCGCGATAAGCCGAGCGGCAGCTTGAGATGCTTCGGAATAGGCGCATGACCATCAATTTCGACTTCAGAGCGATTACCGCCTGTCTGGGAATGGCCATCCTGGCTATTTTTACCGGCTTGATTGCGACAACGGCGAGCCCGGTACTGATTGCGCTTGTAGTGGGATTGATCGGAGGGTGCGCGCTTCTGCTGGCGCCTCGCATTGGCATCTGGATTCTGATTATCCTCGGACTCACATCCGGCTTTGTCGCTTCGATATACCCCACTTTAAACAAGCTTCCATGGGCGCTTACGCTCCTTAGCATGCTGATGCTGTTGCCAGCGATGCTGAAACTGAGCGATGTGAAGAAAGTACCGGTTTTTATCTGGCTGGCACTTGTTTTCATGGTTTATGCGCTGCTGGTTTCGCTGATCCAATGGCATACGCTGGCTCAGTTATTGGCTGGCTACAAGCGCTATTTTCAGATGTTCGGCCTGATGTTCGCACTGGCGTTGCTTGCGTTCAAACCCGAAGATTACAAGGGGTGGCTTAAGCTTGTTCTGATTATCGCGCTGATGCAATTGCCATTTGCACTCTATGAATATTTTTTCCTGGCCGGGCTGCGGGGCGGTCGTGGAGTAGGTGTCGCAGAAGCCACCGATGTCGTCGCCGGAACTTTGGGGGCGAATCTCGAGGGGGGGAGTGCAAATGCGCAAATGGCTGCTTTTCTCATCATGGCGATGGCATTTCTTGTAGCCAGATGGCGTGAGGGATTGATCAGCCGTTCCAGAGCATTCTGGTTATGCCTGGTTTGCATGCTCCCACTGGGGCTTGGGGAAACCAAAATTGTGATTCTGTTGTTGCCCCTCGTCTGGATTACCCTGATTCGGGACGATCTCAAAACCAGATTCTTCCGGTTTTTTATCCAGCTTATCGGTCTGCTGGCGGTGACATCCATCTTGGGCACGATATACCTCGGCCTCAACGACAGCGACTTCTCCGCCACTATCACTCAGATGCTGAGCTATAACATCGGGGAGCAGGGATACGGCACAAATATCCTGAATCGCAGCACGGTTCTCGAATTCTGGTGGAACAACCAGAGCTTGAGCGATCCAGTTGGACTGCTGCTGGGGCACGGGCTTGGCAGCGCATATTTCAGTCCCGCCAATCCGGTACCGGGCCATATTGCCCTTCAATATCTCGGATATGGCATTGATATGACTTCGGCGTCTTCTTTGCTATGGGATACCGGCTTGCTGGGATTACTCCTGTTCGTCTCTATCTTTTCATTCGCCTGGCGAGCAGCGGGTAAGCTGAGGAAAGCGGCAAGGGCTGCTGAAACGCGAGCGGATGCACTTGCTTTGCAAGCTTGCCTGGGCATTCTGTCGCTGTTCGTTTTTTACGACTCAACGCTGGTCAACTACCTGCCTTTTGAAGTCATTGCCGCCCTGGTGCTCGGATACCTGGGCTATTTGGTGCGCCAATCGCATCTGGAAACTCATCTGACCAAGATTCGGGCGAGGGAAGGGCGGGCTTTATGAAACTCTTCTACTTCGCGACCGATACCCATCCTTCCTGGCGCGTTGATCTGACGGAGCTTTTCAGCAAGGAGCTTGCAGCATTGGGCGTCCGCATAGACTGGAGCTTGCGCCGGGAAAAAAGCGGTATCTGGGAAGTGTTGCATCGCAACGGAGAACGCATCTACCTGCCGCTGGCGATTACCGGAATTCCTTTATTGACG
The DNA here is from genome assembly GCA_035460905.1 of Methylophilaceae bacterium. Classification (GTDB taxonomy): domain Bacteria; phylum Pseudomonadota; class Gammaproteobacteria; order Burkholderiales; family Methylophilaceae; genus MM2. Next base: position 62,301 of record DATHWE010000093.1, read on the forward strand.
CCGATTGTGCGGCGAGTGGGGGAACTGCTGGGTGAAATAGGACTGTTATTCAAGTTTCTGCTGGGAGAACGCTACGATGTCATTCAGGTGCGTGATGATCGTTATACGGCCGCGCTTGTTGGATGGCTTGCGGCACGCATCAGAGGCAGCAAATTCACTTACTGGGTGTCATTCCCTTTCCCGGAAAACGATTTTGAGAAAGCCAAATTATCTCGCGGAGTCAAACAACAGCTTTTCAGAATCCGTGGCACTCTCACCAAGTGGTGGCTTTACAAGGTTGTGCTTCACAAGGCTGATCATGTGTTTGTGCAGAGCGAGCGCATGCGGATGGATATCGCCGCTTTTGGCGTGGACCTGGCCAAAATGACGGCCGTACCCATGGGCGTGCCTCCGCGCCTGATTGAATGGCGCAAGACAGCGCAATCCGAAATAGATGCCAACAGCGTGGTCTACCTCGGCTCCCTGGCCAGGTCAAGGCGTCTGGAGATGATCCTCACTGCATATTCCATCGTTTTAAAGCAATGCCCGAATGCCAGGTTGTACATGGTAGGTAGGGGCGATACCGTAAGCGACCATCATTTTCTTGAGGATGAGTGCAGACGCATCGGGGTTGAGGAGGGGGTGCGGTTCACCGGCTTTGTTCCAATGGAACAGGCCTGGGAAATGGCATCAAAAGCCGCCGTTTGTTTGAGCCCGATCATGCCTATCCCCATATTCATGGTGGCCTCCCCGACAAAGCTCTATGAATACCTCGCCTTGGGGCGCCCGGTGGTTGCGAATGAACAACCCGAGCAGTCTGCAACACTTGCAGAGAGTGGGGCCGGATTAAGTGTTGCCTGGAGTGCCGAGGATTTTGCAGCAGCGATCATCCACTTGCTTAAACATCCTGCAGAGGCGGAAGAAATGGGAAGGAAGGGGCCGGCCTGGGTCGATGGAAACTGCAGTTATGACAGGATTGCCGCTGGAGTCTACCAGCAATATCAATCTGTTTTGAGTGGAGCCAAACCTTGATATTCCGGTATTTTCTGCTGCATAGGCGCATGCGTTGCGCCATACAACTGTTCGCGCTGACATCACTGGCTATGTTGGCGGGCTGCAAACCGACAGAAGCAGCCGCCGGCGCATACTGCCAAGATAGATTTACCGTCTCGCTTGCGGATCGAAATGTGTTGAGCGTACCCGAGGGGCATCCGGTTGCTCGCCCTCTCAGCCCGGTATTTTTCGGCTTTAATATGGAGTGGGTGGATTTTCAGCAAGACCTGTGGGATGCAAGCAAACAATCCGTCAAACCGGAAGTGATTGCCTGGCTCAAGCCCTTCAGTGGCACACCTTATCGATACCCGGGCGGCACCGGCTCAAATTATCTGGATTGGAAGGAAACGGTGGGGCCGTTAGACGAGCGACCCATGAGAACGCATGCGGACTGGCTGCCGCCGTTCTCCCCCCAATTCGGGTTTGACGAGTATCTGAATTTCGTTAAAACGGTGGATGGCAAGGCATGGATCGTGCTGAATCTTTATGGGGACTATAGCGGCGAGGGCGACAAAGCGCTGCTAGTGGAGCGTGCGGCGGAATGGGCAGCTTACGCGGACAAGGCACGCGAGGCGGGGGCACTCCCTATCCTGCGATGGGAACTCGGCAATGAACTGGATCGCGGCAGAATCAAGTGGCCGCCGGAAAAATACGCCGATATCGCCAGATCGGTTGCTCGAGCGGTAAAGCAAGCTACGCCGGACGCCGAGTTGGTCGGAATGCTTCAGGATTGGCCGGCGCAGTCATCTTATAGCATGGACAAATACAACCAGATTGTCATGAGCGGGCTCAAAACAGTCGCTCAAGATTTCGCGCATCATTTTTATTATGAAGGGTTGACGTGGGAAACCGTCGGGCAGCGGATGGAGCAGGCCTGCAGCACTGTCGAATCCGCAAGGCTGAGCAACAATAAATTCCAGAAACTCTGGATTACCGAGCACGGAAGAAACCTTCCCGAAAGCGAAACAATAGAGGAACGTAATCGCAATTGGCGGAAAACCGTCAATCTCGAGGCAGCGCTGATTATCGCCGAGGCATACATCGCTGCGACCAAGCTCCCGGAAATTGAATCTTTGTTCCTACACTCACTGGGAACGGCTCACGGGCCATGGCCGCTTTTTCATGGCGAAAATGATGGCGGCCTTCATCCCAGTGCGGTCTACTGGGCGCTCAGGATTCTGCGGGACAGCATGCTGCCTGAAGTCCTCGTCAGCAACATGCAAAGCAGGGACGACGAGAAGAGCCTTGGCGGGCATGATATCAGGGCCACCGTCATGACCAATGAATCACGCGATAGCTACGCGGTATGGGCAATCAATCGATTTGGCGAGACTTCCTCACTGAAACTGAGCCTTCCGGGTTTGAAGGGAGCGAAGGTCATGTCTCGGCAGGTCTTTATCGGCGATGCAAACAAGGAAGCCAATAATTACGCGTCAGCGGATCGCATCCAACCGCAACAGATGGAAAAAACGATGGAGTTCGATGCCGAGGGAACGGCAGTCATCGACTTGCCCGCTTATTCGGTATCGGCAATCACGTTTCACGTTGAATGAATCGGCTCGGTAATGGCGACATGAAAATTGCATTGGTTAACCTGATTACCCGGACACCGACCAGGCGTGTGGTGCCTGAGATCGGCTCCAATGCGGAGGCGATGATCGTGAAGCTGGCGCTCGAGTTCAAGTCGCAAGGGCACGACGTGGTGCTGTATGTATCGGACTTGTACCAGCCCGGCAACGAAGAGGATCTCGGCATCCGGATCGTTTATCTCAAAACCTTGCTGTCAGGATTTCCGGAAATTCCGCTGGTGCCTGGATTGATCGCGCAATTGAGAAATCGTTATGACTTTGTGGTCACATCCGAAGCGTTCCAGTGGGCGACGATATTTGCTGTGATTGCCCGCCTGACTTCATGGAAACGCAAACCCAGAATATATGTGTGGCAGGAATTGTCGGTGCACCAACGCGTACTGAAAAAGCTGCCTTCCATGATTTTTCACCAGCTTGTCTTGAGATTTTGCCTGGATTGGCAGATCGCCAAATACATCCCGCGCGGTCTGCGCGCCAGGAAATTTCTGATGGCCCAAGGGATACGTGAAGACAAGTTTGCCGAATGCATCCCCCACGGCGTAGACCAGCGCGTGTTTTTCCATGAGACAAGCCTGCCCCGGCGCCCCTATGTTCTGACCCCGGCACGCCTGGTGCAGGACAAGGGGATCGACACCGTGCTTGAAGCCTTTCGGATTGTCCGTAATGCGGGGGTCGATATCGACTTGCTCATTCAGGGCGATGGGCCTGAAGCCGCAAGGTATGAGTCATTGGCCGGCGAGCTGGGGCTGGGCGGGCATGTTCACTTCAACAAGCAGCGAGCGCGCCACGATGAGATGCGCAGGCTGTATTCGAACGCATCCCTGACCGTCATCGCGTCGCGCAGGGATTTCATGCTGTTCTCCGTCATGGAAAGCCTGGCATGCGAAACCCCCGCGCTCATTTCCGATGCCATCGACATTGCCGAGGAAATTCTGGAACACGGCGGCGGCGAGGTCTTTACTTGCGACGATCATGCCATGCTGGCATCCCGAATGATCGAGTTTTTCAAGAACGAGGCGATTGCTTTTTCCATGAAGGAAAGCGCTGTTCGGGTTTCCTCGCGCTATATCAACAAAACGATTGCTCAGAAATTTATCGCGTTGTTTCAGCGTGATGGATGGGGATCAACGCCTATCGGGCTTTCAAATACGAATAGCTCGATAAGAGATTTGCGATGAAGATACTACAGGCCAACAAGTTCTTTTTCCGCAACGGAGGCTCCGAAACCGTCATGTTTCAGGAGCGCGATTTTCTGTTGCATGGCGGGCATGAGGTGGTGGAATTCGCGATGCAGGATGAGCGCAATCTGCAAAGCGCCCATGCGGATTATTTTGTTGGTAACCGCAGTTATGCCGGTCAAGGGGCAGGGAATATCGTCAAGGCGAGTGATGCACTATCGTTTGTTCACTCCCCTGAAGCCGTCAGGAACATCGGCCGGCTCATCGACGACACCCGGCCCGACCTGGTGCACTGCCACAATATCTATCATCAGTTGACCCCTTCGATCATAGGCGCGGCGAAAAGGCGGGGAGTCCCTGTAGTGTTGACGTTGCATGACTACAAGCCCGTTTGCCCGATTTATAACCGGTTGCGAGCGAGCGGGCCTTGCTCGGATTGCCTGGATGGCGATTTTTCGCATGTGTTGCGCAACCGGTGCGCAGATGGATCATTGGGCAAAAGCGCTTTGCTTTATGCCGAGGCCGCGGTGCAGCGGTTCATGGGCAATTATGAAAAAGTCGATGCGTTCATCGCGCCATGCCGTTTCATGCAGGAATCCATTACCCATCGCGTGCCTGCCGAACGCACCAAGCTGCTTTACAACGGCATCGATACCCAGTCGGTGCAGGACAGTGGGCAGGATGATGGATATGTATTGTTCATCGGTCGCCTCGTGCCCGAGAAGGGCGTTGAGACGCTGCTGCAGGCGCATGCAAAATCCAGCGCGGGCTGGCGGCTGGTGGTGGCTGGTACCGGACCATTAGGTGACGTCTTAAAAGCGCAATATAGTCCGAGTAGCTTTGTCGGGCATCTTGCTGGCGATGCATTGAAAGAGATGATTGATCGAGCTTCAGTGATTGTCGTGCCATCGGAATGGTATGAGAACTGCCCGATGTCCGTGCTCGAAGCCATGGCTTACGGCAAGCCCGTTGTGGGTAGCCGGATGGGCGGTATTCCGGAATTGGTCGAGGATGGCAAAACAGGGCTGTTGTTCGATAGCGGCAATATCGAGCAATTGATCGCTGCGCTTGATCGTTTGATGGCTTCCGCCGAACTTAGAAAGAAGATGGGCCAGGCTGCACGGAAGCGCGTGGAATCGCAATTTTCTCTTGATTCGCATAACGCCGGATTAATGGACATTTACCAATCTGTTTTAGGAACCCGATGATGGCGGCCTCATACCCGACCGACGTTTCAATTATTACGACATACCGCTGCCAGATGCGCTGCAAGATGTGCGATATCTGGGAAAATCCGACGGACAAGAAACGCGAAATATCGGCCAAGGACTTGGAAATCCTGCCCAGTTTCAAATTCGTGAACATTACCGGCGGCGAGCCGTTCGTCAGGCGTGACCTGGAAGATATCGTCGAGGTGATGTACAAGAAATCCGAGCGCATCGTGATCTCTACCTCGGGCTGGCATACCGACCGCATCATCAAGATGGCCGAACGTTTTCCGAATATCGGTATCCGGGTCAGTATCGAGGGCTTATCGGAAAAAAACGACGATTTGCGCGGGCGTGACGGAAGCTTCGACCGGGCGTTGCGCCTGCTGTTGTCGCTGAAGGAAATGGGTATCAAGGATATCGGCTACGGTTGCACGGTATCCAACAAGAACTCGGATGATATGTTGTGGCTGTACAAGCTTTCGCGTGAGCTTGGGATGGAGTTCGCGACGGCCGCGTTCCATAACTCCTACTACTTTCACAAAGACGATAACGAGATTACCAACAAGGACGAGGTGATCGGCAATTTCCATCAGCTGATCGAAGAGCTACTCAAGGAAAATAGTCCGAAGAGCTGGTATCGCGCCTTTTTCAATCTCGGCTTGATCAACTATATCCGCGGCAATCCGCGCATGTTGCCGTGCGAGGCCGGGACTGCCAATTTCTTCATCGAGCCTTATGGCGACGTCTATCCTTGCAATGGGCTGGAGGAGCGCTATTGGAAGGAATCCATGGGCAATATCCGGGATGTGGCCAATTTCGAAGAGCTCTGGTTCAGCGAACAGGCGGAAAAGGTACGCGGACTGGTGCGTACCTGCCCCAAGAACTGCTGGATGGTGGGAACCGCCGCGCCCGTGATGAAAAAATATATCAAGCACCCGACTGCCTGGGTAGCCAGGAACAAACTCAAGTCCTTGCTGGGTAAGCCGATCTGCATCGATAACGTACCTAGTTTCAATGTGGGGCAAGATCCTTTGCAAGGTGACTTGCGAGAGGGTGCAATGCCTGCGCAGAAGGTGACGTTCCACAGGCGCGAACCGGAAGTCGTGTTGTCGGAGCTGGAGCTGGCCGACATGCTGCGTACCGATTAATCCGTAATCCTATTGGCCTGTGGTGCTTACGGTGCACCACAGGCCATTTCTTATTTTTTCTGCCTAGTAGAGAGCTGTCACCAGATCAGGCTGGTGCGCGAAACTGTATGCGCTTTTACCTGGTAAACGGCTCATGGCCGCATCCTCCCCCCTGTCAACTGAATGAAACATATTCCCTCTAGGATTCCCGACCACTCATAGACATCTGATTTGGGATGCGTTGAGCCTTCAATCTCGCCGTTCATCGATAACAAGCCTCGGCTGGCAAAGATCAAAAAATAGCCGGCAGGGTATAAAAACTGCCAAGAGCTGAAGCGCAAGCTGATGCCAGGCGAGAGATTGAAGTAGGTCGGACAAGTGCGGCAAACAGCACTTTCCGGGTTCTGCAAGCTTGAATCTCGGGGTTGAATATGGACAAGCAACCGCCCTTGCGGGTGATGATGCTCGGTTTGCGCGGGTTTCCCGACGTACAGGGAGGCATAGAAAAACATGCCGAGAACCTTTGCCCGCTATTGGCAGGCATGGGGTGCGACGTCGAAGTAATCGTGCGCTCTCCCTACCAATCGCATGCAACCGGCGAGGTGTGGAAGGGCGTTAGATTCCGACCGATATGGTCGCCCAGATCACAAAAGCTGGAGACCTTCGTTCACAGCTTTCTCGGCGTGGTCTACGCAGCCATTCGCCGCCCTGACATCCTCCACATCCAGGCCATCGGGCCGGCACTGATGACGCCTCTGGCACGGTTGTTGGGCTTGCGCGTGATCGTCACGCATCACGGCCCGGATTACGACAGGCAGAAGTGGGGTAGGCTGGCCCGTTTTGTCCTCCGCATGGGCGAGCATGTCGGCATGCGTTATTCCAACAAGCGTGTCGCGATTTCCAATGTCATCCTGAAGCTGGTGCAGGCCAAGCATCGCGTTGCATGCGCGCTGATTCCCAACGGGGTCGTGCCGCCATTGCTGCCCGAAACGCGTGGCGTGCTTGAAGAGTTCGGGCTGGAGCGCGGCCGCTACGTGCTCATGGTCGGCCGGTTGGTGCAGGAAAAACGCCATCTGGACCTGATCGACGCGTTTGCCCGGGCCGGTATTCCGGGATGGAAACTGGTGCTGGTCGGGGCTGCAGATCACTCCAACGAATATACCGAATTGCTGCATCGCACGGCGCAAGCCACTTCCGGCGTGGTGATGACCGGCTTTCAAACTGGTGTGGCCTTGCAAGAGCTCTACGCCCACGCTGGCTTCTTCGTGCTTCCTTCCTCCCATGAGGGATTGCCCATCGCCTTGCTGGAAGCCTTGAGCTACGGTTTACCCGTTATTGCCAGCAACATTCCCGCCAATCTCGAAGTCGCGCTCGCCCATCGGCATTACTTTCCTCTGGGCAATATCGAGGCCCTGGCGTCAGCCCTGCGCGAATTCTCGCAGCAACCATGCGATGAGGCGGCACGCGCGCTCGTCCGCGAATCGGTCAGCCGCAAGTACGACTGGAAAGCCGTCGCGGTGATGACGATGCAGGTTTATCAGGATGCGATCGCCGTACAGCCCGACCTCGAGCTTGAAACCGACGAGGCAGATTTCGCCCATGTTTCCGAATAGCAGGACTCTTTTATGAAAATTCTGGTTGTCGGTGGCGCCGGATATATCGGCAGCCATACCTGTGTTGCCTTGCAGCAAGCCGGTTACAAGGTGCTGGTGCTGGATAATTTCTCCAACAGCAAGGCGGAAGGGCTGCGCCGGGTCAGTTCGATCACGGGCAAGGATGTTCCCGTGATACTTGGGGACATACGCAAGCGCGACGGGCTGCGCAGGATTTTCGGTAAATACGCAATCGGCGGGGTGATTCATTTCGCAGGCATGAAAGCAGTAGGCGAGTCCGTAGAAAAACCGCTGGCATATTACGACAACAACGTCTGGGGTAGCGTAGCCCTGGCTGAGGTCATGGCTGAATTCGACGTCAAGACGCTGGTGTTCAGCTCTTCCGCGACAGTGTACGGCGATCCGGTTAGCCTGCCGATCCGCGAGGATTTTCCGGTCGGGCCGACCAATCCCTACGGCCAGACCAAATTGATGGCCGAAAAAATATACGGGGATCTGGCCAAATCGGACCCCACCTGGAAAATCGGGCTGCTGCGGTATTTCAATCCCGTGGGCGCCCATCCCAGCGGACTGATAGGCGAGGACCCCAACGGCATACCCAACAATCTGATGCCGTATATCAGCCAGGTGGCTGTCGGCCGCCGCGACAGGCTGGCGGTGTTCGGCAACGATTATCCGACGGTGGACGGCACCGGTGTTCGCGATTACATCCATGTGATGGATCTGGCAGAAGGACATGTCAGCGCCTTGCGCTGGCTGCAGGAGCAGGCCGGCGTCCATACATTCAACCTTGGCACGGGGCGGGGGTGTAGCGTACTGGAGATGATAAACGCCTTCGAGCATGCCTCGGGACGAACCATTCCCTACCAGTTTTCACCGCGCCGCCCGGGGGATGTGGCCGAAATGTTTGCCGACCCCAGCAAGGCCGAAAAGGAGTTGGGCTGGAGGGCGCAGCGCAGTATCGACGAAATGTGCGCCGACTCCTGGAACTGGCAAAGAAACAATCCGAAGGGCTATGCATGATGCATTGCCTAATCATCAATAACGGCAAGCGTTAGGTCGAGCCATGTGTGGCATCGTCGGCGCCCTGGCGCAGCGCAATATAGTACCGCTCCTGCTGGAGGGGCTGAGCCGTCTCGAGTATCGTGGTTATGACTCGGCCGGCCTGCTGGTACTCGATCCTGCCGGTTTTCAACGAGTACGTACCGTCGGAAGAGTCGCAGAGCTGCGGTCGCGCAGTGATGCGCTCAAGGGCGAGGCAGGCATTGCGCATACACGCTGGGCAACGCACGGTGTCCCGAGCGAACGCAACGCCCACCCGCACATCAGCCGCGAACGAATCGCAGTCGTGCATAACGGCATCATCGAGAACCATGAGGATCTTCGCAGGGAATTGATCAGCGAAGGTTATGCCTTCGACTCTGACACCGATACGGAGGTGATTGCGCATCTCGTTCATCGCAGCCTGTCAGGTCATGGCTCCCTGCTCGAAGCCACCCGTGACGCCCTGGCGCGGGTAAAGGGCGCCTATGCCATTTGCGTCGCCGCCGCGCACGATCCGCACCGGCTGGTATGTGCCAGACGCGGCAGCCCGCTGCTGATTGGCATAGGCAAAGGGGAGCACTATGTCGCTTCCGACGCATCGGCGTTGCTGACGATCACGAATCGCATCGTGCATCTCGAAGAAGGCGATGTCGCCGAACTGACGCGATACGGCTATCGCATCTGGAATGAGGGCGGCAAACCTGTCGAGCGGCAGGCTCGTAAATCTTCGCTCAGACATGAAAATGTCGAGCTCGGACAGTACAGCCATTACATGCAGAAGGAAATCTTCGAGCAACCACAGGCGCTGGAAGAAACCCTGGAGTCGCTTTGCGGCAAATCGCAACTGAAATCGAGCATCTTCGGCGAGCATGCCCCGGCGGCACTTTCAGAGATCAATCGCGTCCTTATCCTGGCATGCGGAACCAGTTACCACGCGGGGCTTGTCGCGCGATACTGGCTGGAAGACATCGCCGGCATTCCCTGTGATGTGGAGATTGCGAGCGAATACCGCTATCGGGCAAGCGTTCCCAATCCGCGGACGCTGGTCATCGCGATTTCGCAGTCGGGAGAGACCGCCGACACGCTGGCGGCGCTTCAGCATGCCGCCGCCCAGGGCATGCGCCATGCCCTGGCTATCTGCAATGTCGATGAAAGTTCCCTGACCAGGCATGCCAGACTGAAATTGCTCACTCGCGCCGGGCCGGAGATCGGCGTGGCCTCTACCAAAGCCTTCACCACCCAGCTTGCCGGCCTTTTCATACTGACGCTGATCCTGGCGCAGGAGTTCGGTCGTCTGGAGATCGAGCGCGAACGCATACTCTTCCGTGAAATCCGCAAATTGCCGACCCTTGTGCGCAATGTCCTCGAACTGGAACCTGCGATCGCGCAGCTGGCTACGCGCTTTGCCGATAAAAAACATGCCCTGTTTCTGGGGCGCGGTCTCCATTACCCGATTGCCATGGAAGGGGCGCTTAAGCTCAAGGAAATTTCCTACATCCATGCCGAGGCGTATCCCGCGGGCGAATTGAAGCACGGTCCGCTGGCACTGGTGGATAGCGAAATGCCCGTCATCTCCGTGGCGCCCAACGACGCCTTGCTCGAGAAACTGAAATCCAACCTGCAGGAAGTCAGCGCGCGGGGCGGTGAGCTATATGTGTTTGCCGATGCGGATGCCCGCATAACGCACGCCGAGAATATTCATGTGATCCGGCTGCCGGGAAACGCAGGCTATCTGAGCCCCATCCTGCATACCATCCCGCTGCAATTGCTTGCCTACCATGTGGCCCTGCTGAAGGGAACGGATGTGGACAAACCGCGTAACCTCGCGAAATCGGTCACTGTTGAATAGCTTGCGGCATGAGCCGTTGTCGCCGTCCTGTAGCCCGTACTAAATGACCTTGTAACAATTCGCCTCTATCGTATGCCCATACAAAAAACAGAGGGAACCGGTCGATGAAAGCCATGATTCTTGCAGCGGGGAAGGGCACTCGTGTGCGCCCTCTGACTTACGAATTGCCCAAGCCGATGATTCCCATCATGGGCAAGCCCGTGATGGAGTATCTGGTCGAGTTGCTCGCCCGCCACGGGGTAAACCAGATCATGGTGAATCTGAGCCATCAGCCGCAGCGTATCGAACAGTATTTCGGGGATGGCCACCGTTTTGGCGTTGAAGTCGGATATTCATTCGAAGGCTACATCCAGAATGACGAGATCGTGCCTTTTGCGCTGGGCTCGGCGGGCGGCATGCGCAAGATCCATGACTTCGGCGGCTTCTTCGATGAAACCACGGTCGTTCTATGCGGCGATGCGATCATCGACCTCGATATCACCGCAGCCGTGCGGGAACACAAGCGGCGCGGCGCCATGGTGAGTCTGGTGGCCAAGCAGGTTCCGTGGAACGAAGTCTCCAGCTATGGTGTGGTCGTTGCAGATTCGGAAGGGCGTATCACGTCGTTCCAGGAGAAGCCGGCCATCGAAGAAGCAAAGTCCAACTGGATCAACACCGGCATCTATATTTTCGAGCCGGAAGCCTTGAGCCTGATCCCCTCCAATTGCGTGTTCGATATCGGATCAGACCTGTTCCCGCTGCTCGTCCAGAAAGGCCTGCCATTCTTTGCGCTGCAACAGGATTTCAACTGGATCGATATCGGCAAGGTCTCCGACTACTGGCAAACCATGCAGCGCGTGATGATGCATGAGGTCGAAGGCATCCGCATGCCGGGGCGTGAAATCCGCCCGGGCGTATGGGTAGGTCTCAACGTCAATATCGACTGGCGCGGCACGCGTATCGACGGCCCCGTCTATATCGGCTCCGGCACGCGCATCGAGGCAGGCTGCCAGATTATTGGCCCGACCTGGATCGGCCATGGGTGCCATCTGCATGAAAACGTGCATATGACCCGCAGTATCCTGTTCGAGCATACCCGCGTGCGTGCCGGCGTTGATCTCGACGAGCAGATTCTGGTGGGTGACTATTGCGTTTCGCGCGAGGGCAAAACCGTGCATGTCGAAGAGGTGGGCATCGAGTGGATCTGGTGCGATGCGCGCATCGTCGGCCTGCTGGAGCATCAGCAGGCCCTGATGGCCGGCTAGAAAGCGATCCGGCGCCGTAAATGTCGCCCTGCGTGAGCAGGGCGCTTTACTTTTACTGCCTACACTTCATGCGATATCGACAACAACTCAGCTTCCGCAAGCCCTTGACCCCGGCCATGCTGGTCAAGATGCTGCTCGACCCCATTCTCATTATTCTTACGTTGCTGATCGTAGCCGGTTATTACGGCGAATCGATCGATGGCAATTACGTGCTGCTGGCGCTGGTCATTTTTGCGCTGACGTTCCCCGGCACTTGGCCGAAACAGGCCAACATCATGTCCGAAGCCGTGCATATACTCACCAGCTGGCCGATGCTGGTGGGGATACTGCTGTTTTTCGGATATGCCACCACGTTCCTGCAGCATTTCGCACGCGAAGTCGTGCTGGCCTGGTCCATCATCACGCCGTTTGTCATGCTGACTGCGCATGTGGCGATAAGGCGAATGCAGGTCAGGGTACGCGGCACGCAGGAAAGCGTTCGCCGCGCGGTGATTGTGGGCGCCAGCGAGGTCGGAGTGCAATTGCGTGATCGGCTCCAGGAAGAGCCCATGCTCAACATCGAGTTCGTCGGTTTTTTCGACGACCGCGAAGCGGGGCGCTCGGCCCTGACGCCCGATGAAGCGGGGCAGGTCGTCGGCAAACTGGAGAGTCTGGCGTCCTGCGTACGGGAAGAAGCCGTGGATATCATCTACATGGCTTTGCCGATATCCTCGCAACCGCGCATCCTTAAATTGCTCGACGAACTCAAAGACACGACGGTGTCGCTGTATTTCGTGCCGGATATTTTCATGTTCGACCTGATACAGGCGCGTATCGACGATGTCGGCGGCATGCCGGTCGTGGCCGTATGCGAAACGCCGTTTCACGGCATGAACGGGCTGATTAAACGTTCCAGCGATATCGTTCTAGCGGCGCTCATATTGTTATTGATCTCGCCGCTGATGCTGATGCTCGCCTTGGGCGTCAAACTTAGTTCGCCGGGGCCGGTGTTATTCAAACAGCGCCGGTACGGCCTGGACGGACAGGATATCGTCGTTTACAAGTTCCGCTCGATGACCGTGTGTGAGGACGGTGACAAGGTCGTTCAGGCGACGCGCAACGACAAACGCGTAACATCCTTCGGCACATTCATTCGCAAAACCTCGCTCGATGAATTGCCGCAGTTCATCAACGTCATTCAGGGAAGAATGAGCATCGTAGGCCCTCGGCCGCATGCCGTAGCCCACAATGAGACCTATCGCAAGCTGGTCAAGGGATACATGATCCGCCACAAGGTCAAGCCGGGCATCACCGGCTGGGCGCAGGTCAACGGATTCCGCGGCGAGACGGACACGCTCGACAAGATGAAAATGCGCATCGATTACGACCTCGACTACCTGAGGCAATGGTCGCTGTGGCTGGACTTGAAAATCATTGCGCGCACTGTTTTTCTGGTAGCTGCCGACCGTCAGGCTTACTGATGCAGAGCTCCCGCGAAAAGTGCGTATTGCTGATGCCAAAAGCATCGAACCCGCTGCGGACGCCGATATCCGAGAAAGGTTTTGACATCGCCTTGCGCGTGATGGGCGGAGCGGTGTTCATCGTGTTGGTGGCAAGTGTTTTTCTGGTGGGGGCTCAACCGGTCGCCGTCGGGCTTTTTCCTGCGCCATACGACAAGCTGGCGCATTTCATCGTTTTCTTCGCAATGACCGTCTCCGCCGGCCTCGCCGGATTGCATGGCGCGCCAATGCTGCTGTTTATGGTCATGCTTGGACTGGGGATGGCGGACGAGCTGCATCAGCTTTATCTCCCGGGCCGCTCGGCCGGATGGGACGATCTCACGGTGGATTTTCTTGCCGTTTCCATCGCGGTATTGGCAATGCCGGCCATCCTGAAGCAGCTTGTCCTGATCGCCGATCTCATCGATCAGGGCAAAAAATCGAATAAAGTCAGTCATTCATAACTCTTGTACCGGCATCGTAGTATTTCTGTAACAAAAACATTACATAGTGTGGCGATTCCAAGAAAAAGAATAAGGAGTTTTTTAAATCACACACAAGGGGCTGCTGCAAAATGAATGTTTTGACACATCACAATATAAATAAGACGGTTGAAAGCCCGACCGTCGTCAGATTGCTCAACCATACGTCCCCCGTATCCGAGTCCATCGCCTCGCTCGAAGTGCTCAACCTGTTTCAGCAACAGTCCGATGTGTTCGCGATTCCCGTTATCAGCGCGGAGAATGTCCCGGTTGGCATCGTCGAGCGGCACGCCTTCGTCGAAATGTTCATCAAGATATTCACCCGTGAAATCTACGGAAAAAAACCGATTTCGGACTTCATGAACAAATCGCCTATCGTGGTGGACAAGGAGACCGCCATCGATGACGTTGCCCGCATCATCATCGACGCCGGCATGCAGCACATGGTTAGCGGCTTTATTGCTACGGATCAAGGCAAATATCTCGGCATTGCAAACGGCCATGATCTGCTGGACGAAATCACCCAGCGCAAACAGGCCAGCCTGTTCTATCTCGCGCATTTCGACCAGCTAACCAAACTGCCGAACCGGGTGCTGTTCCTGGATCGCCTGCAAATGGCGATCCTTGAATCGCAGCGGCAGAAAACCAAAGTCGGCCTGCTGTTCATCGATCTCGACAACTTCAAGCATTTCAACGACTCCATGGGGCATGGATTCGGCGACAAGCTGCTGCTCGCGGTGGCGACCCGGCTGAGCCACTCCGCGAGGGAAAGCGACACCGTCGCCCGGCTGGCAGGGGACGAGTTCACCATCTTGATGGAAAACGTGAACAGTCAGCATGATCTGGACTTGCTATGCAACCGCATCGTGGAAGCCATGGGCCTGCCCTTGCAGATCATGGGGCGCGAAGTGTTCATCACGGCAAGCATAGGCACGGCCATCTGCCCGGACGACGACCAGGATGCAAACAGCCTGCTGGTCAAGGCCGATGCCGCGATGTACCAGGCCAAGCGCAGCGGCCGCAACACCTACCGCCACTATGTTTCCGGTATGAATCTGTACTCCATGGACCGCATGTCGCTCGAAACGGATTTACGCACAGCTATTGAGCGTAACGAATTCGAACTGCACTATCAGCCTCAAGTATCGTTGCCGACAGGCAAGGTGTCTGGAAACGAAGCCTTGTTGCGCTGGCATCACCCGGAGCGGGGTCTGTTGCCTCCGATTCATTTCATCGAAATTGCCGAAGAAACAGGCCTGATCGTGCAAATAGGGGAGTGGGTTCTCAGAGAAGCCTGTCGACAGCACATGGAATGGATACACAAAGGTCTGGAGCCCATCCGGATATCGGTCAACATTTCCGCGATGCAGTTCTACCAGCAGGAATTCAGCAGCATGGTACGCAACATCATTTTCGAAAGCGGCATGGAGCCGATATATCTGGAACTCGAACTCACGGAAAGCCTGTTCATGCATGATGTCGATGCCGTGCTCAAGACCCTGCATGAACTGCACGATCTGGGCGTACGTCTGGCCATCGACGACTTCGGCACGGGTTACTCCAACCTGAGTTACCTCAGGCGCTTTCCCATCGACCGGCTCAAGGTTGACCAATCCTTTATTCGCGATATCGAACGCGAGCCGGTCAACGCAGAAATCGTCAAGGCCATCGCAACGCTGGGCAAGAGCATGTCGCTGGAACTGGTCGCCGAAGGCGTGGAAACTGACAGCGAACTGCATCTGGCAGAAACCAGCGGTTGTGACTTCGTGCAAGGCTATCGATTTTCCAGACCATTGCCAGCCAACCAGTTCGAGGCATGGGTCAGGGATAGCATTGAGAACGCCCAGACGCTATCTGAGGCTTGTATAAAATAAAATTTGAAAGTGGCCTCGAGCCATCGCCGTAACTTACACGATCTCTGATCTTTTCGGTTAGAGAATCTGCTGAGCAGGATTTAGCAATTAGTTGTCGTAATGGATTCGTGCCCCAGATTGTCCCGTACTTGCCTGATATCCATTGCTGCCGCCATATTGATTGGCATAGTAGGTGACTACAACTTTAAGGAAGGGTTACATCTTTAAGCGCCGCCTTTTTGATGGTTTGAATGATGCATCTATCATTTAACATAATATACATTATGCGAAGTTAAAATTATTTTTGATGGTGATCAAAACTAAGCTTAAGTTGGCGTTGGTCATTATAAAAATGGCCTCCGCTCTTCTGTTTTCAAGTTGACAAAATGACGGCACAGAATGCGATCAGCCAATGGGCTGAGGCCACTCATAAAAAGCTGCCCCAGCCGGCCAAACCAACTCTCATTTCTAACCAGCTTTTTATAGCTCGACGCTTTTAACCGCATCAAGTGCACGCGCAGAATAGACAAGAGCTGCGCCAGCATTCATGGCGACAGCGACGCCTAGAGCCTCGGAGATTTCGGCTTCCGTAGCTCCTTCTTTGACGGCTTCCTTCGCATGAACGGTAATACAACCATCACATCGGGTTGTGACAGCAACCGCCAGGGAGATCAGCTGACGTGTCTTTGCATCAAGATGATTGGTTTTTGACCCTGCGCCACTTGCTGTCATGTAGCCATTCACTGTATCAGGACTCAGTTTTGCCAAGTCGCCAATACGTCCTATCAGCTCGTCTCGATAACCGTTCCAATCCATCATTTTCAAACTCCTCCAGTTGATAATAAAAATCTTGTTGACCTATTTGATGTCAATTCACGAGAACGTCACTGACGGTGGTGAACTCCTTGCCTTCGTTGTCCTGGATCAGCACCGTGAGTGTTCCCGGTTTATCCGCCTTGAACGGAAACTGAATATTCGGATCTTCGCTTACGCCGATATAGGTATCTGCATCGAAAACAACCTGATCGTTAAACTTCGCTACAACTTTACTGATGAAAAAGGCAGGCCTGAATCCCTGGGAAACCAAATCCCGCTGCAGGCCCGTGTTCATGGGGTGCTTGATCAAAAGATGGGCTTTCCTGACAGGAGTGGCATCCTCCGATTTGACCGACAGCTTCATCTTGCCCGCCACCTGGCGAGCGAGAGCTTCGTCACCACCAATCGTGCCGCCACAGCCACCGGCAGCGCGAATTGGTACTTTGTTCATCAGGAATTTACCGTCGCTGGTCTCTGCCACTACATGCACATAAGAATCCATTTCAAGCCTGATCCTGGTTGAGACTTCTGCCTTAACTGAGTTGGGGGAAAACCGGTAAACAGCGACCAAGGGCACCGGATTAGCGTCTGCGATGACAGATACCGCCTTGATATAGCGCCCATCGGTCATCGGGTAATCAATGCTGAATGCAAACGGCACCTGTGCGCCATTTTCTGCACGCTGGGGCGCAGTAATCTTAACCGCATCGCTTTCTTCGAGGGAGGCATTCGGGAAGTATGTCTTCTGCATCCCCTGCCAGTACTTATCTACAGCTTCTGCATGTGCCAACTGAACAGTCCCTACAAAAAGAGACGACATCAAGCACCAAATAATCAGCTTCTTGTTCATTCTCGACCCTCTCATAAAAAATACCAACTGGTTGGTATCTTATTCTTGTGGTATTGTTTGTCAACAGTTTTATAAATGAGGTTTTCGAATGGCGATAGGCAAGTCCAAATCGGCCATGTCGCGAGAGCGAATCCTGGTCGGTGCCCGCGATCTGATTTTGGCCCGCGGCTATTCGGCCATGACGGTCGATGCCGTATGCGAGTCGGCCGGGATTACAAAGGGTGGATTTTTCTATCATTTCGACAGCAAAGATGCGCTTGGCGAGGCCGCTCTAAGCAAATTCTGGAGCGATGCCGAAGAACGACAATCAAAAGCGCCGTTCAACAATGCTCCTGACCCGATCCAGTTCCTGGAAGGCTATCTGGATTTTGCCATCGAAGCCTATCAGGACCCTGAGCTGCGCAAGGGGTGCATGCTGGCTATCTTTACGATCGAACTTGCTGAGAGTAATGAGCAACTGTTTAAGGCTGCCTCGAAGTATTTTGCTGACTGGCAGGCAACGCTGCTTGAAATGTTCGAACGCGCGTCCAACTATGCCGGCCAAAAAATCGATGCTCGAGCATGGAGTGATTTATATATCACCACCCTTGAAGGCGCCCTTCTGCTATCAAAATCCAATAGCGACCCTGACGCTATCAAACGGTCTTTGACCCTCTACAAGTCATTGATCCTGCAGGCACTCGCATCAGATAAATAAGATCGCGGCCTAATGCGTAAATTATGGTGGATCAAAACGGGTTTGTAAGGCAACAGATGCGTTGTTTGGATCGGAATGATTTGGCGGGTTTAATCAGGCCGCGCTTTTAGTTCGATGATTCAGTCAGTGTCTTAGTGGCTTCCAGCCTGGATGGTTGAAATAGGCAGCATAATTATCCAATGCATTCATAACCCTGATAGCCCCAGCCTGACGGTTGGCCTCTTTTACCTTACCTTCCATTGCGTCCACTCCATCCATTATCTCGGCGATGATAATGTGCAGTTGTGCATCCGCTTGCGGCTCGAGTTTGCAATTGGCGACGACATGGCTTATCTCATTGCTAATTTTCCCGGCTAATCCGGTGTATTGCGTGCCGGAAAACTTCCCAATATGAATGTCATGTAATGAGGGTTGCATTACTGCGCGAATATTCTGCATCCCCTTTCGCAGGGCCTCATCGGTTACCCATTTCTTACCGTTGTTTAGTGATAGCTCGACTGAAGCAGTACCGTGCTCATGCTTGTGCGTGCTGATCTCTGCCGCATGCGCGCTGGCCACCGCAAGCCCGAATGTTAAACAGGCAGCACTGAGCACGTTACGGATGGAGTATTTTGAGGACATATGCGCTCTCAGATGTAATGAACTTTCCTTGTTTACGGCAGACATGAAGGCCCAACCAAAGATAGTCATTTTGATTAAACATTACGCAAGTTTAATTGTGATTAATAATCACGACATTACATCACGCACCCGCAGCGGGCTCACAAGGTTATCCACAAAAAAAGTGGGAAACTCTGGCTGGTCCTTGCGGATGCGGATGAGAGGTTTTTAGACTGACAGTGTTGCCAGCGCTTGTGCCAGATCTTCAATAAGATCAGTCACATCCTCAATGCCGATGGACATCCGAATCATGGTATCGGAAATGCCGCGACTGTTTCTTTCTTCCACCGCCATATCGTGGTGCGAAGTCGTGACCGGCATGGTGACCAGGCTTTCGATGCCGCCCAGACTGGGTGCCAGGCTGATGACACGCAAACGTTCGGTGAACCGTATCGCTTGTTCCCTGGAGCCGCGAAGATCGAAACTGACCATGCCGCCGAAGCCGGACATCTGCTGGCGGGCTAGCGCATGGCCGGGAAACTCCGAAAGGCCCGGGTAATATACTTGCCGCACGTCCTTGTGCTGTTGCAGGAACCGCGCGATCTGC
>DATHWE010000094.1:0-5838 GCA_035460905.1 Methylophilaceae bacterium
AGTGTAACAAGGTGTCGCATGAATCGCACAAAACTGTTGCGGATGCCAATTTCGGTTTGGCATACTGAGTTCACTTCTCGCAAGGGGAGTTCGCGAACTCTCTCGCAAAGGTTTCTAGAATACCTACCGAGATATTTCAAATTTAAAGGAGAAATATATGAACAAGAAACTGAGCATGGCAGTTGCCGGCGCCGTTCTGGCGATGGGCGCTTCCGCTGCAAACGCCGGCATCACCATCCCGGCAGGCGACTGGACCATCGACATCGGTGGTAACGTCAACGCTTTCTACACCAACACCCGCTTCGATGGCGACTACGACATCAATGGCAACACCGGCTCTTTCGGTGAAGAAAATGCCAACACCGTTCAAACCGGTCTGCTGCCTTCCGCACTGGGCGTGGGCGGCAAGACCCGCCAGAACGATCTGGACATCGCTTTCCAGTTCACATTCTTCACCGGTGTTGACTCCGGTAGCGGCCAGGCTTTTGGCAACAACTCGCTGAATATTCGTCAGGCATACATGACGTTCGGTGACAAGAGCTGGGGTACTATCAAGCTGGGTCGCGATCTGGGCATTTTCGGCTCTGACGCCATCCTGTCCGACATGACCCTGCTGGGCGTTGGCCATGGCGCAGGCCAAGGTGGCACGACCACCCTGGGCCGCATCGGCGCTGGTTACATCTACGCTGACTGGAAGGGCCAAATCTCCTACACCTCCCCGAACTGGAACGGTTTCTCCTTCGCTGTTGGCGTAACTGAAGACATGGCCAATGCGATTGACCGCACCAACAAGAACCTCGGTTACGAAGGTAAGGTCGGCTACGAGTGGGGCGGCGACTTTGCCGGCAAGGTGTGGGCGGGTTTCATTTCCCAAAAGCATGAAGACGGTACCACCGCCACCACTGGCGGCGTCGTGACCAACTTCGACGGCTATCGTAGCGAAGGCTGGGATGTCGGCGCCAAGGTGAACGTGGCCGGATTCGGCCTGGTCGGTTATTACTACAGCGGTGACGGCCTCTCCGGCGCTGACACCACCGCCCTGACCCACAACCTGAACCTGAACGGCGGCATGAGCTTCGCAGCCTTCGAAGATACCGAAGACGACGGCGGCTATGTCCAACTGACTTACACCCTGCCCGGCATTGGCACCAAGCTTGGCGCCTCCTGGGGCGTGAGCAAGTCCGAGTCGGACAGCTCCACGGGTGAGTTCGAGAATGAAACCTGGGTTATTGGCGCGTATCACCCGCTCACCAAGAGCCTGAACCTGGTGGCTGAATACACAGACCAGGACTTCGAGAATGACATTGGCGGCATTAACTTCGAAGGTGAAGCCAAGACCATCTCTCTCGGCGCGATCATGTTCTTCTAAGATTTCTTAGGAAAACTTGAAAGCTAAAAACGGCGCCTTCGGGCGCCGTTTTTTTCTGCCCATAGATTGAATATGTTTATCCGAATTCCCCTGAAATCTTGGCATAATCACATGCTGGAATTGTTGAATTAAACCATCAGGAAAATCATGAAAAAAATCTTTATTGCCGTGATATTGCTCATCGGGTGCGGATGCGCCGCCCACGCCCCCAAGACGGACGACCGCACATGGATTTCAGTCAGTTGTAGCGGTCATGTCGGCTGGGACGCATGTCATAATAAAGCGCGTGAACTCTGCCCCCATGATTATGATATCGCCAGCAAAGAAGAGAACATATTGGCGCAGAAACGTACCATGCTGGTTTCATGCAAAAAATAACCCGAGTCTCAAGGCATTACGCGGAGCCTAATTTTGTCCCGGATTGTCGGTTAGCGCACTGAGTGCGTCGAATGGCGCCCATGGTTCGACATACTCACCACTGCGTTGCATGCCTTGATTTCACCGGATGCCCTCCGGATTAGGATTTAGCGTTTTACGTCTATAAAATATAGCTGGAAACCAAACAATGATCGTTGTCACGCCTCAATGAAAACCCTTTCTCCACATCAAATTACTCGACTAAAACAAATGTTGGCCGCCGCCCAGAATGCACAGCGCTCTGGCATGCATGCCCAGGCTGCGAACCTTTATCGCGATGTGCTGAAAGAAGCGCCGGAGGCGTATGACGTGCGCCACCAGTTTGCCGTGCTATTGGCTACCAGCGGCCACCTGCAGGAAGCTGCGAAACAGTTCCGGCAAATATTGAAGGCCAACCCCACGCATGCCGCGACCCATGCTAATCTGGCCAATGCCCTGACCGAGGACGGCCAGTATGACGAGGCGATCAGCGAATTCCGCCGCGCACTGGCACTTGACCCCGGACTGCTATGGGCGCATGCGCACCTCGGTTCGGCCTTGCGCCTAACAGGCAAAGCGGAAGAGGCCATTGCCCATTTCAGGCAGGCACTCGACCTGGACAAGAAGAACGCTTTTGCCTTCAACGGGATGGGAGTGGCTTACCGCGATCTGGATGACATCCCGCGCGCGCTGGAGTGCCTGGAACACGCGGTCGGCCTGGCGCCGCAGAACGCGGATTTCCGCATCAACTTCGGCGCAACGCTGAACAGGGCCCAGATTCCAGACCTCGCGGCCGAGCAGTTCTATAAGGCGGCTGAATTGGAGCCGAACCGGCTGGAAGCGATTGTCATGCTGGGAGAAACGCTGAGCGAACTACGGCGTTTCGATGACGCCAAGGAGTGCCTCGACCGCGCATTGACGTTGCACCCTGAAATGCCCGAACTCTCCGAGCGTCGCGGTTTCGTTTTTCTGGAAATGGGCGATACCGGGCATGCGCTGGCTGACTTTGACAGCGTGCTGCAGCAATATCCGCAACGGCCCATGGCATTGCTGGGTGCCGGACGCACGCACATGGAGGCCGGCCACAGCAAGGAAGCGAGTGCCAGTCTGGAGAAGCTGGTAGAACTGTATCCTGATACCGGGACCGGATATTTCTACCTGGCTGCCTCGCGCAAGTTCAGGCCGGATGACCCGGTGATTCCACAATTGAAAAAGCTGGCGGATAAGACCGGGAGCGAGGATAAAGCTTCTATCGCCCTCGACTTTGCGCTGGGCAAGATTTACGATGATTGCAAGCAGTGGGATGAGGCTTTTGCATATTACGCGCAGGGGAACCGTTTGCGTAATGAGGAATACCAGTACCAGCCCGGACAGGAAGAAGCCCGTATTGATGACTTGATATCGGTGTTCAACCATGCGCTTTTCGAGAAGCATCGCGCTTGTGGGGCAAAATCCAATTTGCCGGTACTGATCGTGGGCATGCCACGCTCCGGCACCACGCTGACCGAACAGATCATTTCCAGCCACCCGCTGGTAGCGGGGGCGGGCGAGGTGGTGTTTTGGGCAAAGGCATCCCAATCCATGCCTTATACGCTGAAAACATCCCTACCCTATCCCCAGTGCATGGAACAGATCGTTCCGGAAAAGGCGGCCGAGGTAGCCGACAGGTATATTCATCTGCTACTGAAAATTGCAGGGCCGGGTACCAGCCCTGCCCGCATTACAGACAAATTTCCGCATAACTTCCTGAACCTGGGCTTGATTGCGCTGCTGTTCCCCAATTCGCCCATCATTCACTGCAAGCGCAACGCAATGGATAATTGCCTTTCCATTTTCTTTCAGAACTTTGGCGGCAGACACCCTTACGCTTACGATCTCGCCAACCTTGGCCATCATTACCAGCAATATGAGCGACTGATGGCGCACTGGCATGCCGTGCTGCCGGGACGCATACTAGATATTAACTATGAAGACACCATCGCCGACCCGGAATACTGGTCGCGCAAGCTGATCGAACACGTCAAGTTAGAATGGGACGATGCCTGCCTTGCACCACACAAACAGGAAAGAACGGTTAAAACAGCCTCGCACTGGCAAGTGCGCCAGCCGATCTACAAAACCTCAGTCCAACGCTGGAAAAATTACGAAAAGCACTTGGGGCCTCTTAAAGAGGCGTTGGGTATCGGGACTAACGATGCATGAATGAGCAAAAAAACATCAGCTGGCACGACGCTCTCGTCTCACGCGCCCATCGGGAGAAGCAGAATGGCCACAAAAGTGTCATTCTCTGGTTCACCGGATTGTCCGGTGCCGGAAAATCGACCTTGGCACATGCAGTGGAAAAAGAGTTGCATGCACTGGGTTGCAGAACCTTTGTGTTCGACGGCGATAACGTCCGCCACGGGCTATGTGCGGATCTAGGCTTTTCGCAGAATGATCGTGTCGAAAACATACGCCGCATTGGCGAAATGGCGAAGCTGTTTACTGAGGCAGGGGTAATCGCGCTGACTGCCTTCATTTCTCCTTTCCACGCCGACCGCGCGCGCGTGCGCAATCTGGTGCCTGATGGCGATTTCGTCGAGATTTATTGTCATTGCCCATTGGCTATCTGTGAACAACGCGATGTGAAAGGGTTGTATGCCAAAGCACGTAAAGGACTGATCAACAACTTCACTGGCATTTCCTCTCCCTATGAACCCCCCGATCACCCGGAATTGTCTTTGGACACAGGCAAGCTGCCACTTGATACCTGCGTCACCGAAGTGCTGCGCTTGCTGCAGGATCGGGGGATCATTCATCAACCATTAACATCACGAGTTCACGGTACAAAATCCGGAATATAACTGAATGATTAACAAGAAAATCGGCCGCAACGACCCTTGCCCATGCGGTAGCGGCAAAAAGTACAAACAATGCTGTCATGACAAAGCGCAGGCGCAGCAACCCCTTCGGACGATGCTCCCTCAGGCCATGCAAATGGCGCTTGCACATTACCAGGGTGGACAACTCCCCCAAGCGGAGGCCATCTGCCACCAAGTGCTTCGGATATCCCCAAAGCAGCCGGACGCCCTGCATCTACTGGGAGCGATCACCCTGAATGATGCACGGATTGAAGAGTCAATCCGATGGATTTCGCAGGCCATCGTCATCCAGCCTAGCAACCCGGAATTTCACAGCAATCTAGGCTTGGCATTGCAGTTCCAAGGGGAGCTTGAAACCGCCAAGGAGCACTTGCGGCAAGCAGTCTCTCTCGCGCCCGATTATGCCAATGCCTGGTATAACCTGCATGCATTGCTGATCGATCCTGACAATATGCAGCCAGCAATAGACTGCATGCAGAAAGTAGTCGCCCTCCACCCATCCGATATGGATGCGCGGCTCATTCTCGGCGTTCTGCTGGATTACACCGGAAATGCGGAGGCCGCCATGCAACATTTCGACATGGTGGAACGCGGCCCTGCCCTATTCCGCGCACGTCTCGATGCTTGGCGGTATATCCAATCCGCCGCCGAGAAACTACCTCCTATCACTGGAAGCAATATTCAGGCTTTCAAAATCGGGCTGGATGCAGCCATCAGCCAAGGCCTTGTGCTCGAATTCGGCGTAAGACATGGCACGTCGATTCGCCAGATTGCAGAGCTGGCAAAGCAAACCGTGCATGGCTTCGATAGCTTTGAAGGCTTGCCCGAAGTATGGCATCACGAGCCCAAAGGCAGTTACACCACCAAAGGTGAGATACCAACCGTACCAAAGAGCGTCCAACTCCATGTTGGCTGGTTTGAAGATACATTACCCAAGTTTCTGGAACAGCATGAAGGCCCCGTACGCTTCATCAATGTCGACTGCGACATTTACAGTTCGACGAAAACAGTGCTCGATCTGCTGGCGCCGCGCATGATTCCGGGAAGCGTGATCGTGTTTGACGAATATATCGGCAACGAGCACTGGCGCGAGGATGAATTCAAGGCTTTCCAGGAAGCCGTCGCCAGATACGGCTGGACTTACGAATACCTTTGCTTCAGCGTTTTCACGAAACAGGTGGCTGTTCGTATCAAGTCGGTTTGATTGATTAG
>DATHWE010000095.1:0-2776 GCA_035460905.1 Methylophilaceae bacterium
GCTTCGTCATGCTTGAAGTACATCGGCTGCGGATGCTGAAAGCTCTTCAGGTAACGTTCGTGCACCTTTTCCATTGCCGGGCCGGACAAAGGCTGGGCCTGTTGCGAGGCTACCTGGCCGGATCGCTGCAATTCCAGCCAGTCGCGGGTGGTCTGCTCAGGCGACGACTCCTGATTCGTTGCCGCCTCTTCAGCGTGCGCCGTCATGGCGATCAGCAATAATGCCGCCAGACAACTGATTCTCTGTTTCATCGTTCGCTCCCGTTTCGTTGCGATGGGTGATGGGTTCGGCCGGATCGGTGTGCAGCATGGGCCCGGTCATTCCCGAGACCGGACGATCGGCAGGCGGTACCGCCAGTAATTGCTGCGCCGCCATTTGCCTGATATCGGCCAGCTCCTCGGCAGAAATGCCGGATTGCCCGGCGAAAGCTTCGGCCTTCTGGTGTTCGCCGGTACGTGAAAGCAGAAGCACGAGGTTGTGTGCAGCACGTCGGTTGTTGGGCGCCAGTTCGATAGCCGTAAGGAACTCATGCAGCGCAGCTTTGTTGTCGCCAGAAAGCATCAGCGCATAGCCGTAATCGTTGCGCACGGAAGGGTCCACCGGCAGCGCGGCACTGGCAGCCTTGAGATGACTGACCGCATCGCGCATCTTGCCCGCATTGCTGGCGCTCAGCCCCAGGCCCTGATAGGCATAACCCGCCACGCAACTACCCAGCAACTTGCGATAAATGCGGTCGGCGTCTTCCTCGCGACCAGTCTGGCGTAGACCGTCGGCACGCAACAATTCCGCCTGCGGCGCTTCGATATGCGCCGCGTCGAGATAGGCAATCGCCGCATGCGGTTTACCGGCGGCCAGCATCTGCCGGATGATTCCAAGGCGGGTCGATGAAGCCGCAGGCAGTTCCTTGCAACTGTTCTTTTCGTTGCCCCACAAGGTCTTGGCGCCGGCTGTGCTCGCCGCCGGTTCAGCCGCAGGCGCTGCCCACGCCGGCCCGAGATGCAGTGTCGCAAGAGCAATCAGGCAGTATTTATTCATCATCACAGACCTTTCAAGGCACGAGCCAGCCCGACGAAGCCGGGGCCCGCCACGAATATCATCAATGCAGGAAACAGAAACGCCACCATGACGACCGTCATCTTGGCGGAGAGCTTGCTGACGTATTCGCGCAACTCGGAAATCTGGCGTGCCTCGACCAATTGCGTGTACTCGTTGAGGGAGTCGCGAATATTGCCGCCATAGCGCGTCACCTGCTTCAGCATGCCTATGGTGTCGTTGAGCTCGGGGATTTCCAACGGTTCCGCCATCTCGGCCAGCGCCTCACCGCGCTCCTGCCCGGCCTGGATGCGCTTGAGCACCACGCCCAATTCCTTGGCGAGGTTGGGGATCAGGCTACTGCCCTGCTGCTCGATAACCTGCAGGGTATGCTCGAACGATAATCCAGCATCGAACAGCATGCGCAGCAGGTGCAGAAAAGCAACGACTTCCTTGCGCAGCACTTGCTGTCGCTGCGATGCGCGCCAGCGCAGCAGCCTGCGCATCGCGATGAAAACGAACGCAAAAACGAATACCGCATGGAACAGGACATTGGTAAATGAAGAGCCATCCAGCACGGAATAAATACCGGCAAGCACCGCCATTGCCAGCGGCACCAGCCAGCCGCCCACGAGGAAATAAAGCCGCGTTTGCGGATTGCCCCATCCCGCCTGCACCAGCAGGCGCTGCATCTCCTCCATTTCGCTGCTGGAAAATCGTTCCAGCAGATGAATCAGCCGGGTATTGGCATCGGGTTTCTCGAAATTGAAAAAATGCGAAATGTTGGCGCCATCGCCGCGCAACGCCTCGGCAAAACGGCGATACACACCGGGCGGCGGCCGGTCGCGCTGGGTGGTGGTGAACAGCAGGCCAGCAGTTCCCACCATCAACAGAATTGCGATCCAAAGCCAGATGTTCATACGCTTCTCAACATGCGCCACAGTATGAGCACACCGGTGATCTGGAAGCCGAGCGCCGTCATCATCATCGTTTTGCCGTTAGGGCTTTGCAGCATCAGGTCTAGGTAGCCGGGGTTGACCAGGATCATGTATCCCGCCAGAGAAATAGGCGTCAGCGAGAGCACCCAGGCAGAAATGCGCGTCTCGCCGGTCATCGCGGCCAGTTCGCGTTGGGCCAGCTCGCGCTGGCGGATCATTTGCACCACGCTTTGCAGCATTTCCTTGGGACTGCTGCCGTAGCTGTTGCTGATCCGCATCGCCAGCGCAATCAGGCTGAGCTCGCGCAGGCCATGCAGTTTCGCTGCTGCCGCCAGGGTTTCCGGCATGTCGGCGCCAAGCTCCGTGGCGCGCACTACGCGGTCGAGAATATTGCGCAAAGGCGCTTTCGCCTCTTCGGTTGCCAGACGAATGGCCCCTTCCACACTGCGGCCGGTTCCCAGACTGCGCAGCACTTGGTCGATGAACATCGGCACCTGCGCAACGATCTGCGCCTGGCGCCGCCGCAGGCGTATATATGGGAAAAGGAAGCCGATGATCAGCGCCGAGCTGCCGAAGAACAGGATCGCGCCTGTCCAACGCTGCCACAGCCATCCGATGAAGCCGAAAAACACGAACAGCAGCGGAATCCCGATGAAATGCCAGTCCTCCAGTTCAAAGCCTGCATAAATCGAGGCCCGCACGCGCAACCGATGCCAGAACGTTTCCTGCCTGCCCGGCGGAATGCCGGTGATGGTCGAACCGCGCGGCAATACCTGATTGAAATGTACCGTGACCTTTTCGCGGAA
>DATHWE010000096.1:0-4385 GCA_035460905.1 Methylophilaceae bacterium
GCCATCAACGTCAACAAGTCCGGAACGCGCCGCGAAGAACTGCTGATCGAGAAGGACATCCTGCAAAAGATCTGGGTGCTGCGTAAGCTGCTGTACCCCATGGATGACCTTGAAGCGATGGAGTTTCTGCTCGATAAGATCAAGTCCACCAAGAACAATGCAGAGTTCTTCGACGCGATGCGTCGAGGATAGTTGAAAAATATTTGAATTTGCTGGATAATCGCCAGCTTTCTTGCGACAGCACCAAGCTAAGGACATCAGAATGAAAGCCGACATTCATCCGGATTACAACGAAATTACCGTGACCTGCAGTTGCGGCAACAAGTTCGAGACCCGCTCCACCAACGGTAAGAACCTGAACATCGAAGTATGTTCGCAATGCCATCCGTTCTACACCGGCAAGCAAAAGATCATGGACACCGCCGGTCGCGTGGAAAAGTTCCGCCAAAAGTACGGCATGTAATTGTTGTTGGCCTGAGCCGACAAAACGAAAGGCAGCTACGGCTGCCTTTTTGTTTTGCGCTTACCGTAAAATACCCATCTTATTGACGAAACGACGGCCGAAACATGGCGTTTGAATTCGAACACGACTGGCAGGCAAGTCTTGCGACGCCCAAGCCCAGCATAGGCGAAAGCGCCAAAACCAATCTTCTGCTTCTGCTGTGCTTTATCTGGCTGGTCGTCGGCCTGATCGGGCACCACCCCTGGAAACCCGATGAAGGCCAGACCGTTAGTGCGGTAAAGCATCTGCTCGAGGGCGGCGACTGGCTCGTGCCTTTTGTCGCAGGCCTGCCTAGCCTCGAATACCCTCCACTCTATTATTTGAGCGCAGCCTTCAGCGCGAAGCTTTTCGCTTCATGGCTCCCGCTGCATGATGGCGCACGGTTGATCACCGGCGTATGGATGGCATTGACCTTGCTGATGGTTGGCATGAGTGGGCGCGAGATGTGGGGCAAGGGTGGCGGTCGCCAGACGACCTTTATTTTCCTGAGCTCCATCGGTCTGTTTTTTTCGGCTCACCTGCTTTCGCCTGAAGTTGCCGGACTGCCCGGCTATGCGATGGCATTTTACGGCCTGGCCTTGACACGGCGGCGCCCCTGGCGCGCAGCACCGCTGATCGGCAGCGGTATCGGTATCGCATTTCTTTCGGTAGGTCTGATCGCGGTCGCCATCATTCTGGTTACCGCCATCCTGCTTCCTCTCCTGTTCCGCAGCTGGCGTATCCGGCCCTATCTTGTCAGCTTGCCGACGGGCGTGGTCATTGCCCTTCCATGGATGGCCCTCTGGCTCGTCCCCATGCTGCAAAGCTCCCCCGATATGCTGCAGAACTGGCTGCTTTCCGAAAGGCATGCGTTCGACAGCGACAATGTGCTTTATTTCGGCGAATTACTGCTCTGGTTTTCCTGGCCGGCATTGCCGTTGGCAGCCTGGTCATTGTGGCATTTCCGCAGCCATCTGCTGCAACGTCCGCAGATCCAGCTCACCCTGGTGTTTTTCACGGTTGCGCTCATCCTGCTCGGCCTGAATTCCGAGAGTCGCGACGTGCTGGCACTGCCGCTGCTATTGCCGCTGGCCATCATGGGCGGCGCGGCAATAGACAAGCTCTGGCGCGGTGCAGCGAGCGCCCTGGACTGGTTCGGCATCATGCTGTTCGGCATGTTCGGCTTCCTGATCTGGCTGGGCTGGTTCGCGATGATGAGCGGCATGCCGGCGCGACTGGCGGCGCGCATGCACAAGCTTTCCGAAGCCTATGTGCCGCACTTCGACTGGCTGGCGTTCATCGCTGCGGTCGTCATCACGGTGGTCTGGATGGTGACGGTCTTTCACAATAAGCGCTCCAACCGCGCTGCCGTCACCGACTGGGCCATCGGTATCACGATGGTTTGGGGTTTGTTGATGACGCTGTGGCTGCCCTGGCTGGATGCAACCAAGAGCTATGCCAGCGTGTATGCCGGAATGCAGAAAGCACTTCCGGCTGATTTTGCCTGCGTAACGAGCCGCAACGTCGGCGAGTTCCAGTTATCGATGCTGCACTATTACACTGGCATTCAAGCCCAGCGCTTTGAAAACGTCCAGCGCCTGGATTGCGATCTTTACCTGATCCAGGATGAGCGCCGACGGGAGAAAATCGAACCCGGAGTGGAGTGGGAGCTCATCTGGAAAGGCAAGCGACCGAGCGACCGGCGCGAGAGTTTCCGCCTGTATCAATTGCAGTCTTCCGCCCGCTGATTCACAGCGGCTGCAGCTCCGTATTTGCCAGCGCATACCGGGCCGACCATGATTGCTCGATCAATTCACGGTCGTGCGTCGCCACCAGTACGCAGCTGTCCTCATCGCCCATGCGAGCGATCAGCTCGACGACCTGGCGTCGTGCCGACAAATCCAGATTGGCCGTCGGCTCGTCCAGCAGCAATAACCGTGGCTTGAGCACACGCGCCCGAGCCAGCGCCACTCGCTGTTTTTCGCCCCCGGAAAGCCGCGACGGCGGCACTTTTGCCACGGCCTGCAGCCCCGCCCAAGCAATTTCCGCTTCTACGCGCCTCCCGATTTCCGCTTTGGACAAGCCCTTGCCTTTGAGACCATAGGCGATGTTGGATGCGACGCTGCTATGGAATAAATAGGGGTGCTGATGCATATAAATGATCGCTGGCGCCAGCATCACGATATCCGGTAGCCCAATCTTTCGGCCATCGAACATATAGCTCGACATGTCGGCCTGCTCCAGTCCGGCCAGAATACGCAGCAGCGTGGTCTTCCCGACACCGTTCGAGCCCGTGACAACGTAGCTCTTGCCGCGATCAAGCGTCATTTGCGGAATATCGAACAACAGTCGTTCGCCGAAAGACTTGCGCAGTCCCCGAACCTCTAGCAGATTCATCTCAACCCACCTTTGCCTTGCAACAGCGCCATACCGGCATTGGTCACCAAGGCAATCACAACCAGAACTATGCCCAGTGCGATTCCTTGCGCGAACTCGCCCTTGCTGGTTTCCAACGCGATGGCGGTAGTGATGTTGCGCGTCACGCCGGCAATATTGCCGCCCACCATCATCGCGCAGCCAACCTCGGAAATGACCCGCCCGAAGCCGGTAACCACCGCCGCCATGACCGCGAACCTGACTTCCAACATCTGGGTCCAGGCGACGCGTACGCGACCCGCGCCCAATGTTTTCGCGGTTTCTGCGACACGCACATCCGCCCCTTGCAAAGCGGAAAGCGTCATTGCCGCCAGTATGGGAAAAGCGAGTATGGACTGGCCGAGGATCATGCCGCCTTGAGTGAACAACAATTCATGCTCGCCCAGCGGGCCGTTGCGGGTCAGCATGAAATACATGATCAGCCCAATCACGACCGTCGGCAGAGCCAGAAGCGTCTGCACCAGCACAATGAGCACGCGGCGGCCCGGGAAAGAAAAATTGGCCAAGAGAAATGCCAACGCCACCGCCGGCGGAGTCGCCAGCAGCAGCGAGAAAAAGCAGACGCGGAGCGAGACGAACACGATGCCCCACAGCGTGGCATCGCCTTCCCAAAGCATGCGTAATGCCTGGATCGCGGCTTCGGAAAGGCTCATGTCTTCATCAATGCAAAAAGGTTATTTGGCCGAAGGTATGAACAACTGCTCGCCGCCCACCTTGAAATCGCCGATCAGCTTCTGGCCTTCCGGTGAGGTGATCCAGTCGATCAGCTCGGTCGCACCCTGATAATTCGTTTTCGGATATTTCTTGGGATTGACCGCAATGATACCGTAAGGGTTGAACATACGGGCGTCGCCCTGCATCAAGACAGGCAAACCGATCTTCTCGCGGAAGCTGATGTAGGTCCCGCGATCTGTCAATGTATAGGCTCGCATCTCACCCGACATCATCAGCACTTCGCCCATGCCCTGCCCGGCGGAGAAGTACCAGCGCTGCCCGGCCGGCTTGATGCCGAGATCTTTCCAGTAGCCCCGCTCCATCTGGTCGGTGCCGGAATCGTCGCCGCGCGAAACGAACTTCCACTTGGCATCGGCGATTTTCTTCATCGCCGCCAGCACGTCCTTTTCGCCCTTGATATGCGCCGGATCGTTGTTGGGGCCGATCAGTACGAAATCGTTGTACATCACATCGCGCCGGTCGATGCCGTGCCCGGCTGCGACGAACGCATCTTCCGATGGACGCGCATGCACCAGCACCACGTCGACGTTGCCGTCCTCGCCTAGCTTGAGCGCCTTGCCGGTGCCGACCGCGATCACGTGCACCTTGCAACCGCATTTGGCTTCGAATTTTGGCAGGACAGCATCGAGCAGGCCGGAAGAGGCTGTGCTGGTTGTGGTCGCAAGACGCACCACCTTCTCCGCCGCTTGCGCCGGCAATACGCTGCCGATGACCAGCAATGCCGCCAGCCAGA
>DATHWE010000097.1:0-9296 GCA_035460905.1 Methylophilaceae bacterium
CCGCTTCGAAGTGCTGGTGCCCAACCTCAACCTGCACGGCGAGGCATCGTTCGAGCAGATCGTGACGCCGGGCATTTAAGAAACAATCACTATCCTATGGGAGAGCATCATGAGCCGCTATAAAACGACGAGTCGCCTGCTGGCTGCGCTGGCCGTCTGCACCCTGGCCGTACCCGCGCTGGCCGCCGATCAGCCGGCCGCCGATCAGCCGGCCGCGCCGGGATCGCTGATGGAAGCCATCACGGCTGGCAAGCCGATGACCAACTTCCGCCTGCGTTACGAGCACGTGGACGACGATGTGCCGGCGCATACCGAAAATGCCGACGCCTGGACGCTGCGCAGCCTGATCGGCTGGCAGACCGCGCCGTTCCATGATTTCAGTGTGGCCGCGCAGATCATCAACGTGGCGCAGTTCAACGACGATTTTTATGATACTTCCAATGGCGTTTTCGGACGCAGCGCAGCGGTTCCTTCGGATAAAACGCGATTCCCTGCGGTCGCCGATCCCGACGATACCGACATCAACCAGCTGTTCGTGGAATGGACCGGGCTCCGCAACACCAAGCTGCGCCTGGGCCGCCAGTCGGTCAAGCTGGACAACGTGCGCTTCATCGGCAACATCGAGTTCCGCCAGGTGATGCAGGTGTTCGACGGCGTCGCGCTGGAGAACAAGAACCTGCTACCCGACACTAGCATCTACCTCGCCCACTTTGAGGGCCTGAAGCAGATCAACACCCAGTACCGCCAGGCTGATGTCGAGATCGCCAACGTCAAGTACAGCATCTCCCCCTCTGAGGCCATCGTCGGCTACGCCTACCTGCTCGACATGCAGGACGGCACCGCGGCCTTCCGCGGCAGCAACTCCGCCAAAACCTTCGGCCTGCGTGCCGACGGCACCCACATCATCAACCCCGACTGGAAGGTGCTGTACACCGCCGAGTACGCCAAGCAGGACGACTACAAGGACGGCAACGACAACATCGATTCACACTACCTGAAACTGGGTGGCGGCGCGATGTACGGTACCTGGTATGCACGCATCGACCACGAAATCCTGTCCAGCAACGACGGCCTGTCCGCGTTCCAGACCCCGCTCGGTACCAACCACCTGTTCCAAGGCTGGGTCGACCAGTTCCTGGTAACGCCTAATGCCGGCATCAAGGACACCTTCGCCTCCTTCGGCGGCAAGGTCTTTGGTGTGGCTCTAAGCGGCGAATACCATATCTTTAAGTCGGATGAGGATTTCACCACCCCCAGCGGCGTCGGTACTGGCGATAAATACGGCACCGAGCTTGATCTGGCCGCGGCTTACACTTACCAGAAGTGGATGGGCAAGGTTGAGTACGGCCGCTTCCGCGAAGACGACGAACTGGGCGCCACTTTGGCCGCTACCACTCGCAAACGCGATACTGAAAAGCTCTGGCTGACGGTGATGTACACTTTCTAAACGAATTTTTTAGAAAGAAACAAGCAACCGGAACCGGCTTTTGGCCGGTTCCGGTTTTTTTGCCTCAAGCTCCAGAATTTATTCCATGGAATGCCTGTCTATTATTTGTAACGAGACCTTCGCAACATTGTCTGCGCCCCATATCGCGCTTGACTTTCGAGTGCGCACCGGGCGACTATCAAGCATCTGCCTCACTTTCGATAAGGTGGTCGGTGATGGAAAATTTCGATTTCGATGAATGGTCCGCTCTGGCAAAGGCAGCCCCCGAAGAGTTTGAATCCCGACGACATGCCGCCATCGAACGCATCATTTCAAACTGCACCAACACCCGCAGGCTGCGTGGCCTCCAATGCCGTATCGACCTTGAAAGAGCGCGCGCTCGTACGCCCCTGAAATCCTGCCTGCGTTTATCTGCGCTGATGTGGGACTCTTTTTACGAATGCCATACCCAACTCAAACAACTGGCTTACGGCATCCCCCGACATTGTCCTTCTAAAACCGAGCGTGGCTTGCAAGCCAAAATCCTCCCTTTCCAACCACGCAAATAATCATTTCGCTGGCGGGAAAAACACAGCTCGCTCTTAATCAGTGCGTCCGCCCTGCAATCGCACCATAGCCATGCGCTTTTTGTGCGCAGATTAAAATTCTCTGCAATACTAATTATTATTCATCAATCACTTAGAAATGGTGGCATACCGCTTGCTTTAAGCCGCTCTGTTTTTCTTTTTTAAATTGATGGAGCAACATCATGGATCGAAGCTTCTGGAAAGCCGGCCATACACCGACACTTTTTTCCGCATTTCTTTATTTCGACCTGTCCTTCATGGTCTGGGTACTTTTGGGGCCATTGGCTGTACAGATTGCAGCCGACCTGCAATTGACGCCCGCACAAAAAGGCTTGATGGTCGCAACCCCCGTTCTGGCAGGCGCACTATTGCGCGTCGTGATGGGCGTACTGGTGGATCACCTGCAGCCCAAGAAGGCCGGCCTGGTCGGCCAGGTCATCGTGATGGCCGCTTTGCTGGCTGCCTGGCTGTTTGGCATTTCCAGCTACCAGCAGGCTCTGCTGCTGGGCATCGGCCTCGGCTTTGCCGGCGCTTCGTTCGCCGTAGCATTGCCGCTGGCTTCGCGCTGGTATCCACCGCAGCACCAAGGTGCCGCGATGGGTATTGCCGGCGCAGGTAATTCCGGCACCGTATTCGCCGCCCTGTTCGCCCCGACACTGGCCGTCTGGTACGGCTGGAATTCGGTGTTCGGCCTGGCGCTGATTCCGCTGGCGATCGCTTTCGTCGTCTATGCGATTTTTGCCAAGGACGCTCCGGACAGCCCTCCGCCCAAGACGCTGCAGCAATATGCTGCCGTGCTCAAGGACAAGGATGCCTGGTGGTTCATGTTCTTCTACAGCGTGACCTTCGGCGGGTTCGTCGGCCTGGCACAATCGCTGACCATTTACTTCAATGACCAGTACGGCCTGTCGGCTGTGGTTGCCGGCTACTTCACTGCCGCCTGTGTGTTTGCGGGCTCGGTCATGCGTCCGCTGGGGGGCTTCATTGCCGACCGCATCGGCGGCATCCGCACCCTGCTGATCATGTACACGCTGGCCGCGCTGTTCATCTTCGGCGTAAGCTTCGCTCCGGAAAGCCGCTGGATTGCTCTGGTCGTGTTCATGGCGGCAATGTTGTCGCTGGGCGCAGGTAACGGCGCTGTATTCCAGCTGGTACCGCAGCGCTTCCGCAAGGAAATCGGTGTGATGACCGGCATGGTCGGCATGGCCGGCGGCATCGGCGGATTCTACCTGGCCTCCAGCCTGGGTTACGCCAAGCAACTGACTGGCAGCTACCAGATCGGCTTCATGGTGTTCGCCGGCCTGGCAATCCTGGCCCTGCTCGGCCTGCACGGCGTGAAGACCCGCTGGCGCACCACCTGGGGCTCTTCTGCAGTCACCAGCGCCAAGATCTGATTTGAGGGCACCTTGACCAATGCCGCTTAAATTCACCCTGGGCCAAGCGACCGAAACCGGGCCGCGCACGCGCAACGAGGATTTTTGCGGCGCGGTAACCCCGGCGGCCGAAACGCTGTCCGCCAAAGGCGCGCTGTTCGCGGTCGCCGACGGGGTATCCGGCGGTGCCGGCGGGCGCGAAGCCGCGGAACTCACGGTGCGCGGGCTGCTGTCGGATTACTACGCCACCCCTGATACCTGGGAGGTCACGGCCGCCTTGGACAAGGTCATCGAGCCGCTCAACCGCTGGGTAGTCGCGCAAGGATCGGCCAACCGCGACCTCGCCGGCATGGCGTCTACCCTTTCCGTGCTGGTACTGCGCGGCACGCGCTACATTCTGGGGCACGTCGGCGACACGCGAATATATCGCCTGCGCGGCAACGACATGACCCTGCTCACCGTGGACCACGTTTGGGACAGGCCCGACATGCGCCACGTGCTGAAGCGCGCCATCGGACTGGATGCCCACGTAGCGATGGACTACAGCGAAGGCGCCACGGAAACCGGCGATGTTTTCCTGCTGGTAAGCGACGGCATTTGGGAACCGCTGGGTGATCTCGGTATCCACCAGACGCTGCTGCTGCATCGCGAATTCCCGCAGCGCATCGCGGAAGAGCTGGTACGCAAGGCGCTGGCCGCGGGCGGTCAGGACAATGCCACCGCCATGGTGGTGGGTGTCGAGGAATTGCCGGGTGAAGACCTGGGCGATTTGTTGGCGGAAGGTCGGCAGCTAAGGCCGCCTCCCAGAAAGATGGCACCGGGCATGATCCTGGACGATTTCGAGATCGTCGAAATCCTGCATGAATCGCGTGCGACGCTGGTCTATCTGGCGCGCCATTTGACTACCGAGCAACAGGCGGTTATCAAGACCTTGCAGCCGATACTGACCGACGACCCGGTTTCCTGTAACGGTTTGCTGCAGGAAGAATGGCTCGCCAAGCGCGTGGTAGCGCACTATTTCCCGCAGGTTTTGCCTTGCCCTGCGCGCAGCATGCTGTATTACGCGATGACCTGGCATAAGGGCGAAAGCCTGGAGCAGAAATTGACCCGCGGTCATTATTTCACCGCGGTCGAAACAGCCGGCATCGGCATCCGGCTGCTCAAAGGGTTGGGCGCGCTGCATCGCCTCAACATCCTGCATCGCGACATCAAGCCGGACAACCTTCATCTCGGCGATGACGATCGCCTGCGCATCCTCGATATGGGCGTCGCCGTCACCTTCGGCATGGGACACGAGCCGCTCACCACCAATGCAGGCACGCCCAGCTACCTGGCACCGGAGCTCTTTTCGAACGGTACGCCCTCTGTCGCAAGCGATCTGTATTCGGCAGGCGTGACGCTGTATCACCTGCTGACGCGGCATTACCCCCACGGCGAAATCGAACCGTTTCAACATCCAAGATTCGGCGACCCGATTCCACCTACGCGCTATCGTCCGGACTTGCCCGGCTGGCTTGAAAATATCCTGCTCAAAGCCTGCGCACGCGATCCGGAAGCGCGCTTCGAAACGGCCGAGGAATTCCTGCTTGCACTGGAACGTGGCGAACATCAACCGGTGCTGCCTCCACCGCGCATGCCGCTGGCGCAACGCAACCCGCTCCTGCTGTGGCAAGCGATTGCAGCCTTGTCGCTGATCACGAACCTGCTGCTGATTTTCCTGATTGTTGTTTCATAAAGGGGCAAATGCACCTTAGTGGTGCGATCAATTCCGTGCATGCATTGATTCGGGGCGCCGCAGGACATTAACAGGCAATCACCCGCATTAACTCCTTGATCCAGAAGCAATTGAAAATTATGGCATCCAAATTGCTTTATTGGCATTAAGGCGCTGTTTATAAACCATATTTATCCTGGGACTATTAAACGTAGTGCGCCATTTTTCAAGAGGTAATTTTTGATATGAATGCAGGCAAGGTCACCCTTATCGGCGCTGGCCCGGGCGACCCGGAATTACTGACGCTCAAGGCGATTCGCGTCTTGGGTGAGGCGGATGTAGTCCTGGTAGACGATCTGGTCAATCGCGAAGTGCTGCGGCATGCGGCACAGGCGCGCATCGTCGAGGTAGGTAAGCGCGGCGGCTGCAAATCCACGCCGCAACATTTCATCAACCGCATGATGATTGCACTGGCGCAACAAGGCCAGAACGTCGTACGCCTCAAAGGCGGCGATGCATTTCTGTTCGGTCGCGGCGGTGAGGAAATGCTTGCGCTGCGCGCGGCAGGCATCGAGATGGAGTTTGTGCCCGGCATCACCAGCGGCACGGCGGTTCCCGCCACGCTGGGCATTCCGGTCACACATCGCGCATTTACCCACGGCGTCACTTTCGTCACCGGTCACACCCAGGACGGCACGCCCGTCAATTGGCGCGCATTGGCTGAAGGCGGCACCACACTGGTGATCTACATGGGCATGAAGAACCTGCCGGAAATCGTGACTGGCTTGCTGGATGCCGGCATGGCAAATGAAATGCCGGCCGCAATCATCCAGCAAGGAACACTGCCGGAGCAGAAGCAAGTAATCACTACGCTGGCATCGCTTCCGCTGGCTGCAAAACAGGCGCAGATGGCAAGCCCGGCGCTGATCGTCGTCGGGGATGTCGTAAGCCTGGCGCAAAGCGAAGCATTAACGGATGCGCTGAAGTATGCCGCCTGATCCTGGGCGCGCAGGAACTGGATATTTAGGAGAAGCAGCATGGAAAAGATGAAACTGGTGGTGATCGGCAACGGAATGGCGGGCATGCGTACCGTCGAGGAGCTGCTCAAGATCGCTCCCGATATTTACGACATCACCGTATTCGGCGACGAGCCGCACCCCAATTACAACCGCATCATGCTGTCTCCCGTACTTGCCGGAGAACAGACAGTAGACGACATCGTGATTAACACGCGCGAGTGGTATAGCGAGAACAAGATCACCTTGCATGCCGGCAAGCGCGCGAACAAGATCGACCGCGTCAAGCGCATCGTCTACGCCGAGGATGGCACCTTTGCGGAATATGATCGCCTGCTGCTCGCCACGGGCTCCAAGCCGTTCATGTTGCCGATCCCCGGCAAAGACCTGGACGGCGTGATCGGTTTCCGCGACATCAGCGACGTCGACACCATGATCGATGCCTCCAGCAAGCACAAACACGCTGTCGTCATCGGTGGCGGCCTGCTCGGCCTGGAAGCCGCCAACGGTTTGGCGATTCGCGGCATGGACGTCACCGTGGTGCATCTGAATGAGTGGCTGCTGGAACGCCAGCTGGACGACGTCGCCGGCAAGATGCTGCAGAAGTCGCTGGAAGACAAGGGCCTGAAGTTCCTGCTCGGCAAGCAGACTGAACAGCTTATCGGCCAAGATGGTCGCGTCAAGGCCGTACGTTTCAAGGACGGCCAGGAAGTTCCGGCCGACCTGGTGGTGATGGCTGTCGGCATCCGTCCCAATTTTGCGCTGGCCGAATCCGCCGGCATCCATTGCAATCGCGGTATCGTGGTCAATGACACCATGCAGACCTATGACCCGCGCATTTATTCCGTTGGCGAATGCGTCTCGCACCGCGGCACTTCTTACGGCCTGGTCGCACCACTGTTCGAAATGGCCAAGGTTTGCGCCACACACCTCGCCAACTTCGGCATCGGCCGTTACACCGGCTCCGTGACCTCGACCAAGCTCAAGGTCACCGGCATCGACCTGTTCTCGGCCGGCGACTTCATGGGCAACGACAAGACCGACGAAATCGTGCTGCACGACGCCGTGGGCGGCGTGTACAAGAAGCTGGTGCTGGAAGGCGACCGCCTGGTCGGCGCCTGCCTGTATGGCGACACTGCCGACGGTTCCTGGTATTTCCAGATGCTGAAGGACGGCAAGGAAGTCCACGAAATCCGCGACCACCTGATGTTCGGCCAGAACCATCTGGGCGACGCCGGCCACAAGGGCCAGACCCAGGCCGCCACCATGCCGGATACCGCCGAAGTCTGCGGCTGTAATGGCGTGTGCAAGGGCACCATCGTCAAGGCAATCAAGGAAAAAGGCCTGTTCAGCCTGGACGACGTGCGCAAGCATACCAAGGCTTCCGCTTCCTGCGGCTCCTGCACAGGCTTGGTCGAGCAGATCCTCGCTTCCTGCATCGGCGGCGCCTACCAACCGGCAGACACCAAGAACAAGCCGATGTGCGGTTGTACCGACCTCAACCACGGCGAAGTACGCGCGGCGATCCGCGAGCGCAAGTTCCTGGACATCCCCACCGTGCAGCGCGAACTCAAGTGGCGCACGCCCAACGGTTGCGCCTCCTGCCGTCCGGCGCTGAACTACTACCTGATCTCCACCTGGCCGCACGAAGCGCAGGACGATCCGCAAAGCCGTTTCATCAACGAGCGCGCGCACGCCAACATCCAGAAGGACGGCACCTATTCCGTCGTGCCGCGGATGCTGGGCGGCATCACCACGCCGGACGAGCTGCGCGCCATTGCCGATGCGGCCGACAAATACAAGGTGCCGACCGTCAAGGTCACCGGCGGTCAGCGTATCGATCTCCTGGGCGTCAAGAAGGACGACCTGCCCAAGATCTGGAACGATCTGAGCCAGGCCGGCATGGTGTCCGGCCACGCCTACGGCAAGTCCATCCGCACCGTGAAGACCTGCGTCGGCGCCGAACACTGCCGTTTCGGCACGCAACTCTCCATGGCCATGGGCGTCAAATTGGAGAAGATGCTGTTCGGCATGTGGGCGCCGCACAAGGTCAAGCTGGCGGTATCCGGTTGTCCGCGCAACTGCGCGGAAGCCGGTATCAAGGACGTCGGCGTGATCGGCCTGGAATCGGGCTACGAGTTGTATGTCGCCGGTAACGGCGGCATCAAGACCGACGTCGCGCAGTTCTTCTGCAAGGTGCAGACCGACGAGGAAGTGATGGAATACTCCGCCGCTTTCCTGCAACTCTACCGCGAAGAAGGTTACTACCTGGAACGCACGGTACATTACGTGGAACGGGTCGGCCTGGACTACGTGAAATCCAAGGTGGTCGAGGACGCAGCCAACCGCAAGGCGCTCTATGAACGTTTGCAGTATGCGCTGCAAGGCTACCAGGACCCGTGGGCGGATCGTGTGGCAGAAACCCCGAAGCGTCGCCAATTCGAATTGATCAGCATTTAAGGTTTAGAAGATGAGTGAATGGAAACAAGTGGCCGCCCTCGAGGAAATCCCTCGCCTGGGCAGCCGTGTCGTCAAGACCACGACACAGGACATCGCCGTGTTCCGCACCGCGGAAGACAAGGTGTTTGCGTTGCACGACCACTGCCCGCACAAGGGCGGCCCCTTATCGCAAGGCATCGTCCACGGCGACAAAGTCACCTGCCCGCTGCATGGCTGGAACATCGGCCTGTGCGACGGCCAGGCCATGGCGCCGGACGTTGGCAACACGGCTTGTATCGAAGTGAAGCTGGAAAACGGGCTGGTTTTCCTCAAGGTATAAGAAATACATCCCGCGGCGAGGGGCGGCGCAACGACGCGCAAAGCTTACGCCGCGGTTCCGGATACCGCAGCGTTAATCGCTGCGGTCTGTCGAAGAAACTTCAATTCGTTGCAGCGGGGCAACGCTGGAAAGCCGGATAGCAAGCCATGGAGACACCTTGTCGCCCTGGCCGCCGCTCCGGAATTTCCGAATAACCGGCTCGCATTTTTGCAGCCGGCCGCTTTTTAATTATATGTACGTAACCCTGTATAGGAGATTCAAATGGCAGTAATCGATCGCGTTCTGGTAGGCGAAGCCCTCGTCATTGACAACCGTCCTGACGGCAGCGGGCTGGATCTGCTGAACGTCGCCCACATCGACCTCATCATGGGTCCGCGTGGTTCCGCGGCGGAAGAAGCTTT
>DATHWE010000098.1:0-5704 GCA_035460905.1 Methylophilaceae bacterium
TTCGGTCACGCCTTACGTCGGCCTGCTCGGTACGGTGTGGGGCATCATGAATTCCTTCCGCGGCCTCGCCAATGTGGCGCAGGCCACGCTGGCGCACGTCGCCCCCGGCATTTCCGAGGCGCTGATCGCGACCGCGATGGGTCTCTTCGCAGCCATTCCCGCGGTGATCGCCTATAACCGGTTTGCCGCCAATGTCGACCGGCTGGCGGTGCGCTACGAAAGCTTTATCGAGGAATTCTCCAACATCCTGCAGAGGAAAGCCTGATGGCACGCGGAAGACGCTCCCGCCGCCTGATGAACCAGATCAACGTCGTGCCTTACATCGACGTGACGCTGGTACTGCTGATCATTTTCATGATCACTGCACCGATGACCAATCCCGGCGTAGTGGAATTGCCGCAGATTGGGCAGGCAGCACTTAAGCAAGTCCCTTCGCCGCTGGTGTTAACGCTCAAGCCCAGTGGGGCACTGGAGCTGGATGGCAAGTCGATGGAACGCGGTGAAATGTTGCTGGAAGTGCGCCAGAAAACCGAGGGCAAGCCGGAGCAGTCGGTAGTGATTGCCGCTGACAAGGGTGTGCAATATGAAGACGTCGTCGGCATCATGCATTTGCTCAAGCAGAACAATGTGGGGAAAGTCGGGTTGCTGCTCAAGCCGGCGCCCTGATCGACGGCGATGATACGCAAGCACGAAAATTCGCTGGCGCTCAAGGCCGGTATTCTGGCTCTGGTGGTGCACCTGATGTTTTTCCTGGTGCTGGTGATGAGCTTCGACTGGAAAAGCGAAATGCCATTGCAAGTGACGGAGGTCGAGTTGTGGGACAGCTTGCCTACTCCGGCGCCCCAGCCTTTGCCGCCGCCCGAACCGCCCAAACCTGAACCCAAGGTCGAGCCCGAACCGACACCGCCGCCTCCACCGCCGGAGCCCAAGGCCGAAATTGTGGTGAAGGAAAAGCCCAAGCCGAAGCCCGAGCCCAAGCCTGAAAAGAAAAAAGAAGAACCGCCCAAGCCCGATCCGGCGATCAAGAAAAAAGAAGAAGAGCTCAAGAAAAAGGCCGAGGAGAAAAAGCATCAACAGGAAGTCTTGCGTAAGCTGCAGCAAATGGATGACGAGCTTGCCGAGAAGTCGCTGAACGAGGATGCTCAGCGTCTTGATGCGGCGCGGAATGCGGAGCAGGCGCAAAGAGCTGCTGCGGCGTCCAGTGGAGTTGTGGACGAATATCGGACAAGGATACGCAATAAAATATTTAGCTGGATGAATCGCCAGTCGTGCGGAAACGCCGTGCCGGAATACAGTATTTCTGTGATGCCCACTGGGCAGGTGGCGGGTACGCCGAAACTGATAAAAAGCAGTGGAGTTCCGGCCTGCGACGATGCGGCGTTACGTGCGATTATGCAAGCTCAACCACTGCCTTTGCCGCCCGATCCAGAACTTTTCGCAAATTTTAGGGACTTACGAATACCTTTCAAGCCCGAGCAATGATCGGGCGCCAATAACAACTTTTAATTTATAATTTGCCTATGCCACGCTATCTGCTCATTATTTTCTTCTGGCTGCTTGCGTTCGTTCCTCCGGTCGCGCAAGCAGAGCTCACCATCGAAATCGTCGGTGGTGCTTCACAGCAAATTCCGATCGCGATCGTTCCATTTTCCCGCCCCGGGCAAACCGACGGGCTGACGCCCATCATTTCAGCGGACTTGCGTCGCAGCGGTCTGTTCCGCACCCTGGAAACGCGCGGCGTGGCCAGCCAGCCGCACGATCTGCCCGACGTCAAGTATGCCGACTGGTCGGCCTTGCAGGCGCAGGCGCTGGTGATCGGCAAGATCGAGCCGCTGGCCGGCGGCAAGATGAAGGTGTCGTTCCGCTTGCTCGATGTCATCAAGCAGACTCCGCTGGCCGGCCTGGAATACGAGATTACGCCTGCCCAGATGCGCGGCACGGCACACAAGATCGCCGACGTAATTTACGAAAAATTGACCGGCGAGCGTGGCGTGTTTGCCACGCGAATTTCCTACGTGACCAAGATGGGCAGCCGTTCCGTGTTGCAGGTAGCTGACTCGGACGGTGCCAATCCGCAAACCGTGCTTTCCTCGAAGGAACCGATTATTTCGCCGACCTGGTCGCCGGATGGTACCAAGCTGGCCTATGTCTCTTTCGAAAAGAAAAAGCCGATTATTTACGTGCAATCGTTGACCACCGGCCAGCGCTCGGTATTGGCCAACTACAAGGGCAACAACAGTGCGCCGGCATGGTCTCCCGACGGTACGCGGCTTGCCATAGTGCTGACTTATGGCGCCAATTCGCAGCTTTACCTGATCAATGCGGATGGAACGGGCTTGCGCCAGATATCCCGCAGCCGTGGCATCGATACCGAGCCGGTCTGGTCGCCTGACGGCAAATGGATTTACTTTACGTCCGATCGTGGCGGCAGTCCTCAAATCTACAAAATGTCGACACTTGGCGGCGAAGCTCAACGCGTAACTTTCGAAGGCAGCTATAATGTCAGCCCTTACATCTCCCCCGATGGCAAGTTTTTGACCTTCGTGCGTCGCGAAAGCGGCAAATTCCGTGTCACTCAGCAGGACCTGGCCAATGGACAGGTGCAGATCCTGAGCGAAACCGCGCAGGACGAATCGCCAAGCTACGCGCCGAATGGACGCCAGATTCTTTACGCTACCAATGTTGGTGGCAAAGGGGTGTTATCAGTCGTTTCGTCGGATGGGCGCACCAAGCAGCGCCTGAGTGAAGCGGGGGGCGATGTGCGTGAGCCCTCCTGGGGTCCGTGGATAAACTGAATTTTTGACAGAGGAGTAAATAACTATGAACAAGAGTCTGATCGGAGTAATTGTACTGGCGGTATTTTTGGCCGCGTGTTCGAGCAAGAAGGTGAAGGAAGAGCCGGCAGCGGCCGTGGAAGAAAAGAGCCCTTCGGCACAAATGGAAACGGCTCCTGCACCCACTACCGGCATGGATGAGTCTGCCAGCACTGCTTCCGCAGGTGCATCCGATGCGTCCGGCAATCCCTTGACCGATCCTAACAACATCCTT
Organism: Methylophilaceae bacterium; assembly: GCA_035460905.1. GTDB lineage: Bacteria > Pseudomonadota > Gammaproteobacteria > Burkholderiales > Methylophilaceae > MM2. Next base: position 3,049 of record DATHWE010000098.1, read on the forward strand.
TCCAAGCGTAGCGTCTACTTCGACTACGACAAGGATGAAGTGAAGGCTGAGTTCCGTCCGCTGGTCGAGGCACATGCCAAGTACCTGCAACAGAACTCCAACGCCCGTCTGATGATTCAAGGCAACGCCGATGAGCGCGGCAGCCGTGAATACAACCTGTCGCTGGGTCAACGCCGTGCTGCAGCAGTCAAGAACGCCATGAATGTCTATGGCGCTTCCGACAACCAGATCGAAACCGTCAGCTACGGCGAAGAAAAGCAGCGTTGCGCAGAAGCCACCGAGGCTTGCTACGCTGAAAATCGTCGCGCGGACATCGTCTACTCTGGCGAGTAATCCATGCGCTTGCTGATTACGCTTACGCTGCTACTCCTGAGCACCGCCTCTCAGGCGGCGCTGTTCGCCGACAACGATGCGCGCGACGAAATCGTCAAGTTGCGTAAATACGTCAAGGAAGAGCAGGACAAGCGTATTGCCGATCTGCAAGCGAAACTGGACGCATCCGAAAAGTCCCGTCAGGCGCTGGAAAAGCGTCTGGCGGAGATGGAGACGAACCAGAAATCCCAGATGATGGACTGGATGGGGCAGCTTGATCGCCTCAATCTGGAAGTTAGTCGGTTGCGTGGGCAGTTGGAAGTCAATTCCCACGAAATCGAGCAGTCGCAACAGCGGCAGCAGCAGTTTTATACCGATCTTGATACGCGTTTACGCAAGTTTGAAAGTGGTGCTCCCGGGATGGCTGCGGCGCCTGCGGGCAATATGAATCCTCCTGCGGCGGCTGTCGATGCGGCAGCGGAGCTCAAGGCGTACGAATCCGCGCATGAGCTTTTCAAGACTGGCAAATACAAGGAATCCGCCGAGGCCTTCGACAAGTTCGTGCAGGCTTATCCGAACAGCAAATATGCCGCCAGCGCGCAGTACTGGATCGGATATGCGAATTTCTCACAAAAGAATTACAAGGCGGCAATCGCCAGCCAACACACGCTGATTCAGCGCTATCCGGATAACCAGAAGGTGCCGGACGCCATGTTCAATATCGCCAATAGCCAGATTCAGCTGGCTGATCTCGACGGTGCGAAAAAGACATTACGCGAATTACTCGACAAGTATCCCAACAGCGATGCGGCCCCGCTCGCCAAGAAACGGCTGACCGTCCTCGAATCGGTCAAAAAGTAGTAGTCCGTGCTTAAAATCCACGAAATTTTCCACTCCCTGCAAGGCGAGTCGACGCGAGTCGGCTTGCCTACGGTATTTGTACGTCTGACTGGCTGCCCGCTACGCTGTGGCTATTGCGATACTGAGTATGCATTCCAGGGCGGTGAGAACATGACGCTGGATCAGATACTGGAACGGGTGGCGAGCTATGGCACGCGGTATGTGACGGTAACCGGTGGCGAACCGCTGGCACAGAAGCAATGCATCACGTTGCTGAAGAGATTATGCGACGCCGGCTACAGTGTTTCACTGGAAACCGGTGGTAGCCTGGATACCAGTCACATCGATTCTCGCGTATCTATCATTCTCGACATCAAGACTCCGGGATCCGGCGAGATGCAGAAAAACCTTTGGGCAAATCTGCAACACTTGAAACCCTCGGATGAAGTGAAGTTCGTGTTGTGCGGGCGGGAAGATTATGAATGGGCAAAGCAGGTGCTCGTCGAGCGCGCAATCGCCGAGAAATGCACAGTATTGTTTTCTCCCGTTTACAGTCAATTGAACCCAACGGAACTTGCGGAGTGGGTGTTGCAGGATCATCTGCCAGTACGTATGCAGGTGCAGTTGCACAAAATCCTGTGGGGCGAGACTCCGGGAAAATGAAGAAAGCCGTTGTTCTCCTCTCCGGCGGACTGGATTCCGCTACCGTCCTTGCCATAGCGCGGAGCGAAGGCTACGCCTGCTATTGTCTCAGTCTTGATTATCATCAGCGCCATATCGCAGAACTGGATGCAGCAAAGCGTGTGTCGCAGGCATTGGGAGCTGCGGAGCACAGAATAGTGCAGTTCGACCTGTCGAATTTTGGCGGTTCCGCGTTGACGGATAACAATATCGCCGTGCCCGAGTCACCGAGCGAAGGGATTCCTGTTACCTATGTGCCGGCGCGCAATACCATCATGCTTTCACTCTCGCTGGCCTGGGCGGAGGTGCTGGGTGCGCAAGATATCTTCATCGGCGTCAATGCACTGGATTATTCAGGCTACCCTGATTGCCGCAAGGAGTACGTCGATGCTTTTGAACGCATGGCCAACCTGGCGACCAAGGCGGCAGTGGAAGGCCATCGCCTGAAGGTGCATGCACCATTGATCGATTTGAACAAGGCTGAGATCATCCGGCGCGGTCACGCACTGGGTGTGGATTACGGCATGACGGTCTCCTGCTACCAGGCGGATCGACACGGGAACGCCTGCGGCGTATGCGATTCCTGCCGTTTTCGTCAGACGGGATTCCTCGCTGCCGGATTGCCCGATCCGACGCATTATCAGATGGCTAGGTAAAGAGTGACATTCTCCTTGCCAACACCATAAAAAATAACGTAAAATCGCGCCCTTTCTGTTAATTTACCAAGAGACCAAATTATGGTGATCATTCGTCTCGCCCGTGGTGGCGCGAAGAAATCCCCCTTCTACAGCGTAGTCGTGGCCGATTCTCGCAACCGTCGCGA
>DATHWE010000099.1:0-4540 GCA_035460905.1 Methylophilaceae bacterium
GATTCGATGCGCGAAAGACGCGCTTCCATGAGTGCCAGCCGTGTTTCGATGCTTTGTTCTTGTGACATGCCACGCCCCCTGCGGATGTTGATGCAAGGCTAATCCAAGCCGGTCCTCATCGCAAGCAATGAGGGTGGGTGAGGGTCCCAGAGCAATTATTTATTAAATTGTTATGCATTTCCCAAAATTGCGAGTATCCTGTGCGGGTCTGTTAGGATTCAAGTTGCGTCAATGCGGTACCTCGTCGTTCACCATTTTCCCTTGATTTCAATAGATGCCGGACATTTCGTCCGAGTTTAATTTTTATTTTAGGAAAGAACAAAATGGCAACAGGTATTGTTAAGTGGTTCAATGACGCTAAGGGTTTCGGTTTCATTACTCCGGACGCTGGCGGTGAAGATCTTTTCGCACACTTCTCGGCTATCAAGTCCGATGGTTTCAAGTCCTTGCGCGAAAATCAGCGCGTGACTTATGACGAAGCTATGGGCCCCAAGGGCAAGCAAGCTGCGAACATCATTCCCGAGTAATTCTCAGGAATAAAAAGCAAGTAAAAAAGCCCCGGCATGCCGGGGCTTTTTGTTTTGTGCGATCAGTCCTGCAATGCGTGTTCCACACTTTTCGACAGGAAGCTGTACGCATGCGTAAATGCACCACGTTTGTCCATCAGGTTGCGGATCAGTGGCGTCAGGATGATTTCCATCGCCAGCCCCATCTTGCCCCCCGGTACTACGATCGTATTCGGGCGCGACATGAACGAACCCTGGATCATCGTTAGCAGGTAAGGAAAATCCGCCATGCCAGGATCGCGGAATCGGATGATGACGAAGCTTTCGTCCAGCGTCGGGATGTCGCGCGAGATGAAGGGGTTGGAAGTATCCACCGTTGCCACGCGCTGGAAATTAATATGCGTGTGCGAGAACTGCGGTGTGATGTAGTTCACGTAATCGCGCATGCGGCGCACGATGGTATCCACCGTGGCTTCTGCCGGGTAGCCGCGCTCGGAGTTATCTCTATGGATTTTCTGTATCCATTCCAGGTTGACCACGGGCACCACGCCTATGCCAAGATCGACGTGCTCCGGCAGCGATATCTTGTCGGTTTTTACCAGGCCGTGAAGACCTTCGTAGAACAGCAAGTCGGTATTCGACGGAATATCTTCCCATGGGGTGAATTCGCCTGACTTGAACTTACTGCCCATCTGCTTGCTTTTTTCGGCTGCCTCGATGCAGTTATGCAAGTAAAAGCGCCGTTTGCCAGAGCCTTCCTTGCCGTAAGTGCGAAACAACTCTTCCAGTTTGTCGAAGTGATTCGCTTCCGGCCCGAAGTGGCTGAAAGAGGAGTTGCCCGCAGCTTCGGCCTTTTTTACCTCATCGCGGAATTCCTGCCGGTTGTAGGCATGAAAACTGTCGCCTTCGATGACGATGGGCGTAATGTTTTCGCGGCGGAAGATATGCTCGAACGCGCGCTTCACGGTTGACGTACCCGCACCGGACGAGCCGGTAACTGCGATTACAGGGTGCTTCTTGGACATCATTCACCTCCAGTTGACTGGGCATGGGCGCGGGCGCCGCATTGCCTGCTTCATTTAAAAAATCTGAGCTCGGTTTGCCGAGGTGTGGGTTTAATTCACGATCTGCGCCAGTTCGCCCTTCTTGTAGCGCTCCGCCATCCTGTCGCAGGACAGTGCCTTGATCCTGCTCGCCTGCCCGGCAGAGCCGAAGGCTTCGAAGCGCGCACGGCAGATATCCGCCATCGCCTTGGTCGACACCAGCAGGAACTTGCGCGGGTCGAAGTCCTTGACGTTGTTTTGGTCGTACAGGTACTGACGCACCGCACCGGTGGAGGCGAGACGCAGGTCGGTGTCGATGTTGACCTTACGTACGCCGTGCTTGATGCCTTCGACAATCTCTTCCACCGGCACACCGTAGGTCTCGGGGATCGCCCCGCCGTGGGCGTTGATGATCTTGAGCCATTCCTGCGGCACGCTGGAGGAGCCGTGCATCACCAGATGGGTGTTGGGGATGCGGGCGTGGATTTCCTTGATGCGGCCGATGGCGAGGGTATCCCCTGTCGGCGGACGGCTGAACTTGTAGGCGCCGTGCGAGGTGCCGATGGCAATCGCCAGTGCGTCGACGCCGGTCTTCTTGACGAAGTCGGCGGCTTCTTCGGGGTCGGTGAGGAGGGCCGAGTGATCCAGCACGCCTTCGGCGCCGTGGCCGTCCTCTTCGCCGGCCATGCCGGTCTCGAGGGAGCCGAGGCAACCGAGTTCGCCTTCCACCGAGACGCCGACGGCGTGGGCCATGTCGACGACCTTGCGGGTGACGTCGACGTTGTACTCATAGGAGGCCGGAGTCTTCATGTCGTCCTTGAGCGAGCCGTCCATCATCACGCTGGAGAAGCCGGAGCGGATGGCCTGGATGCACACTGCAGGCGAAGCGCCGTGATCCTGGTGCATCACCAGCGGGATATGCGGGTAGGCTTCGACGGCGGCGGCGATCATGTGGCGCAGGAAGGCTTCGCCGGCATACTTTCTTGCACCGGCGGAGCCTTGCAGGATCACCGGGCTGTCCACGGCATCGGCGGCCTGCATGATGGCGTGGATCTGTTCCATGTTGTTGACGTTGAACGCCGGCAGGCCGTAGCCGTTTTCGGCAGCGTGGTCGAGTAGTTGACGCAGGGATACGAGTGCCATGATGTGTTCCTCCGTTGTTACTTGGGAGGCATGCCCTGCCAACCAAATCAGGGCAGTGCGCCCTTAAAATGAGTGTAAAAAAATATTCTAATCAGTTTTTGCGATGCTCGCCAACCTTCACTATTTTGAGGGTATTGGTACCGCCGGAAACGCCTACCGGCTCGCCGATGGTCAGCAGGATCAAATCACCGTCCTGCACCAGCCCGCGCTTCAACAACTCGTTTTCGGCCTCCTCCAGGATTTCGTCGCGGTCGTCGGTCGTCTGGTCGAAACGGAACGGGTAAACGCCGCGGAAAAGCGTCAATTTGCGACGCGTGTCCTTCTCCGGCGTCAGTGCGTAGATCGGCACAGATGTATTAGACCGCGAGAGCCACATAACGGCTGCACCGGACTGTGTCATGGAAGCAATCGCCTTTACCTTGAGATGCTCTGCGGTATACAGCGCAGCCATCGCAATCGATTCGTCGATGCGTTGGAACAGTCGGTTATCCTTGGGCTTGAAGGTTTGGCTGTCATCGTCTGCGCGTTCCGCCTCGCGGCAGACACGGTCCATCGCGCTGATAGCTTCGACCGGATATTCGCCGGCGGCACTTTCGGCGGAAAGCATCACAGCGTCGGTGCCGTCCAGCACCGCATTGGCAACGTCGGAAACTTCGGCACGAGTGGGAATCGGACTGGTAATCATCGACTCCATCATTTGGGTGGCGGTGATCACCAGCTTGTTGCGCGTACGTGCCATGCGGATCATGCGCTTTTGCAGACCGGGCACCGCGGCATCGCCGACTTCGACCCCGAGGTCGCCGCGCGCGACCATGATCACGTCGGAAGCGTCGATAATTTCTTCCAGCGCGTGAATCGCTTCAGCCCGCTCGATCTTGGCGACGATGCTGGCGCGGCCACCCGCAGCGCGGACCAGGTCGCGTGCGAGTTGCACGTCAGCGCCACTACGAGGGAAGGAGATCGCCACGTAGTCGGCTTCCAGCGCCGCCGCGGTCTTGATGTCTTCCTTGTCTTTTTCAGTCAGAGCCTGTGCGGCCAGGCCGCCACCCTTGCGGTTGATACCCTTGTTATTGGAAAGCGTACCGCCGACGTTCACCGTGCAATCGATTTCGTTGCCATGCACGGCATCCACCGTCATTACCACACGACCGTCGTCCAACAGCAGTATCGCGCCCGGCTCGACCTCGGTAGGCAATGTAGGATAGTCAAGACCGACGCGTTGCTGGTTACCCAGTTTGCAATCGGCATCCAGCGTGAATTTATCGCCCGGCGCGAGGCGGATCTTGTCATTCTCGAAACGGCCAATACGGATCTTGGGACCTTGCAAGTCGCACAACACGCCGACCGGACGGCGACGTTTACGTGCGATTTCACGCACCAGTGCAGCCCGGTCGATATGGTCCTGCGCCGTACCATGCGAGAAATTAAGGCGGACCACGTCAACGCCGGCGGCAATCATTCGATCAAGCACTTCCTCACTACTGGAAGCGGGACCCAATGTCGCCACGATTTTTGTTTTACGTAAAGTCATTGAATCCCTTTGAATGTCATGCCTGCGATGCGGCTAACCTGTTACGGTCACTTGGATGAGCGTTGCTCCAATATCTCGACCGCCGGTAACTTCTTGCCTTCCAGGAATTCAAGGAAGGCGCCACCGCCAGTGGAGATATAGGAAATCCTGTCGCAGATATTGTATTTGGCGATTGCCGCCAGCGTATCGCCACCGCCGGCAATCGAGAACGCCGGGCTTTCGGCAATCGCCATGCCCAGGGCTTTGGTGCCCTCGCCGAACTGATCGAACTCGAACACTCCGACAGGGCCGTTCCAGACGATGGTCCCGGCTTTTTT
>DATHWE010000100.1:0-1579 GCA_035460905.1 Methylophilaceae bacterium
GCGAGGCCGAGATCGATATCCTCCGGCGCAATCGGGCCGTCGGTTTCGAGAATGGCTTCGAGATCGGCCGGGGTCAGCAGGCCGCGCACCACGGCCTCGAAAGCTGCCGAGAACCGCGCAAAATCGCGCTCGGCAATCGACAGCCCCGCCGCCATCGCATGTCCTCCGAACTTCAATATCAGGTCGGGGTGCCGCTTGGACACCAGATCCAGCGCATCGCGCAAATGCAGTCCCGAAATCGAACGGCCGGAACCCTTGAGCACGCCCTCGCCGCCTTGTGCGAATGCAATCACCGGACGATGGAAGCGCTCCTTGATGCGTGAAGCAAGGATGCCGATGACCCCCTGGTGCCATTCCGGCTCATAAATACTGATGCTGTAGTTCTCGCCCGGGACGAACTCTTCCAGACTAATGAGCGCCGATTCATGCATGTCGGCCTCGATGCCGCGCCGTTCGCGATTGAGAGCGTCCAGTTGCTGCGCAAACAGCGTCGCTTCTTCCGCATCCTCCGCCAACAGACAGGCAATACCCAGCGACATATCCTGCAAACGCCCGGCGGCATTCAGTCGCGGTGCGGCACCGAATCCGAAATCCTGTGCCGTGGCGCGGCGTGGATCGCGCCCGGCGACGCGCAGCAATGCCTGCACGCCCGGACACGCCTTGCCGGCGCGGATGCGGCGCAAGCCCTGCTCCACCAGTATCCGGTTGTTGTCGTCCAACCGAACCAGGTCGGCGACAGTTCCCAGCGCCACCAAGTCGAGCAGCTCGGTCAGGTTGGGCTCGGGCTTTTCGTCAAAGGCTCCTCTTGCGCGCAATTCGCCACGCAAAGCCAGCATCAGGTAGAACGCCACACCCACCCCTGCGAGGTGCTTGCTCGGAAAAGGGCAGCCGGGCTGGTTGGGATTGATGATGCAGGCCGCGTCGGGCAACACGTCGCCGGGCAGGTGATGGTCCGTCACCAGCACGGCGATGCCCAGTGCGTTCGCGGCAGTCACGCCGTCCACGCTGGCAATGCCGTTATCCACGGTAATGATGAAATCCGGCTTGCGCTCGGCAGCCAGCGCGACGATTTCCGGCGTCAATCCGTAGCCGTATTCGAAGCGATTGGGCACGAGGTAATCGACCTCCCCACCCATCATGCGCAACCCGCGCACACTCACCGCGCACGCCGTGGCGCCATCGGTGTCGTAGTCGGCGACCACCAGCAGGCGTTTTTTCTGCGCGATGGCATCCGCCAGCAGCGAAGCCATGCGGTCCAGGTCTTTCATTTGCGAAGGCGGAATCAAGCCGGCAAGTGAATATTCGAGCTGCGCCAGCGAAACGATACCGCGTGCGGCCAGGATGCGCGCCAAAACACGGTGGCGGCCAGATTGATGCAGGGCTTCCGCCTGCTCCTGGGCAAAGCTGCGGGTCACGATACTAACCAAGATAATCCTCCAGAGGCCGCGCGCGGTGCCAGAATTTCCAAAGATCGGCGCGCGTCACGGTAAAGCTGTTCACGGTTTCGCCGGCGAGATGCAGCGTCAGCCGCGCCACAGCGCCCTTGCGCAGCATGTCCAGCAGCGGCGCAAACCAGTCG
>DATHWE010000101.1:0-3355 GCA_035460905.1 Methylophilaceae bacterium
TGACGCCGGAACAACGCGACGCATATATTGCCGAAGTGGCGAACGATTATGATCGTGTGCGCATCCAGCATGCCGGCAAGAAGGGCATTCCGCTGCTGACGCTGGCGGAGGCGCGTGCCAACAAGGTGAAGGTTGAATTTACCGGCGAAGCCGCACCTATCAAGCCGAAGTTTATCGGGCGCCGCGAGTTCCGCAATTTCGATCTCGCCACCATCGCCGACTATATCGACTGGGGTCCGTTCTTCCAGACCTGGGACCTGGCGGGCGCCTACCCGGCTATTCTGAACGACGCGGTGGTCGGCGAAGCCGCCACCAAACTGCTGGCGGAAGGCAGGGCCATGCTGAAGAAGATCATCGATGGCCGCTGGCTTACCGCAAGCGGCGTGATCGCACTGCTGCCGGCCAATAGCGTGAACGAAGACGACATCGAAATCTACACCGACGATACCCGTAGCGAAGTGGCCTTCACCTGGTACGGTATGCGCCAGCAGACCGTGAAGCCGGTGATCGACGGCGTGCCGCGCCCCAATCAGTGCCTGGCCGATTTTATTGCCCCCAAATCCTCGGGCATCGCCGATTACATCGGCATGTTCGCAGTCACCGGCGGCCTGGGAATCGAGAAGCACGACCAGCTTTTTCTGGCCGCGCACGACGACTACAGCAGCATTTTGTTGAAGTCGCTCGCCGATCGATTGGCCGAGGCTTTTGCCGAATACCTGCACGAACGTGTTCGTAAAGATCTGTGGGGCTTTGCCGCGGAAGAAACCTTGACCAGGGAAGATCTGGTCAAGGAAAAGTACCGGGGCATACGACCCGCACCCGGCTACCCGGCCTGCCCTGACCATACGGTCAAGCCTGACATGTTCCGTGTGCTGCAGGCGGAAGAAATCGGCATGAAGCTGACGGAGTCCTTTGCCATGTTCCCCGGCGCTTCCGTGTCCGGCTTTTACCTGGCTCATCCGGCGTCGAGATATTTCAGCGTCGACAAAATCGGTGAAGATCAGTTAAATGACATGGCGGAGCGGCGAGGAGTGCCAAAAGAGTATCTGGAGCGGTGGCTTGCCCCGAACTTGTCCTGAGGGACGGGTGGTTGAAATTAAACGGTTATTTGAGTCAGGAGCGCTGGTTGAGTTATTTTCGTGCGGGTTTGGTGTTATGGCTGCTATCGGCGGCCCCTTCTGTTCTGGCCGGCGAAGAGATCCATGCCAGCGAAGCGGAGCAGCTTCGTGGAATCGTTCGCAACCTGATGGACGACAATACCGAGTTCGCAAAATCGCACAAGGCCGACTACTTCAAGCCGTTTGCCGACGGACAGCATCCGCGCGCCACGGTAGTGACCTGCTCCGATTCACGCGTGCACAGCCATGCCTTCGATAAATCGCCCGACGGCGATCTGTTCATGGTGCGCAACATCGGCAATCAGGTATCGACTGCGGAAGGCTCGGTGGAATATGGCGTACATCATCTGCATACTCCGTTGCTGATCATCGTCGGCCATGCCGCTTGCGGGGCAATCAAGGCTGCACGCGGTGATTTTTCAAAGGAGTCGCCCGCGATCAAGCGTGAGTTGGTCACGATCAAACTGCCGAAGAAAAATCTGCAAAACGACGATGACGCAGAAATCCTGCGCGGCATAGATGCCAATGTGAACAACCAGGTCCTTTATGCGCTGAAGAAGTTCGACCATGAAGTGAAGGAAGGCAAGCTCACCGTGATCGGCGCGATCTATGATTTCCGCAATGACCTGCATCAGGGGCAGGGCCGGCTCGTCATTACCAACATCAACGGCAATACCGATTCCGGCGGCATTTTGGCCGGCCTGATGAAAATCAACGGCAACGGCATGAAACTGGACAGAAACCCCTTACAACAAACCTCTGTAAAACACTGATGCATATCCATATCCTCGGAATTTGCGGCACCTTCATGGGCGGCATCGCCGTGCTGGCGAAGGCTGCCGGTCATCGCGTCACCGGTTGCGACGCCAACGTCTATCCGCCGATGAGCACGCAACTCGAAGCGCAGGGCATCGAACTGATCGAAGGCTTCGACAGCGACCAGCTGGCCCTGAAACCGGATATTTTCGTCATCGGCAATGTGGTGTCGCGCGGTAATCCACTGATGGAGGAAATCCTCAATCGCGGCCTGCCTTATATTTCCGGTCCGCAGTGGCTGGCCGAGAATGTGTTGCACGATAAGTGGGTGCTTGCCGTTGCCGGCACCCACGGCAAGACCACGACCAGCTCCATGCTGGCCTGGGTGCTGGAGTATGCTGGCTTGGCGCCGAGCTTCCTGATCGGCGGCGTACCGGAAAACTTCGGCGTTTCCGCACGGCTGCCCGGTGCGCCGCGTCAGGAGCCGAAGGGCCAATCGCCATTTTTCGTGATCGAAGCGGACGAATACGACACGGCATTCTTCGACAAGCGTTCCAAGTTCGTGCACTACCGCCCGCGCACGGCGGTACTCAATAACCTCGAATTCGACCATGCGGATATTTTTGCCGACCTCCCTGCCATCGAAACCCAGTTCCATCACCTCGTGCGTACCGTACCCGGTAACGGGCTGGTGGTCGCCAACGGCCGCGAGGAAAGCCTGGATCGCGTGCTGCAGCGCGGCTGCTGGACGCCGGTAGAGCGTTTCGGGATAGCAGGCGGATGGACCGCTGGCGAAGCCGCAAGCGACGGCAGCTTCGAAGTGCTGCTTGAGGGTAAATCGCAAGGCCGCGTGCAATGGGAATTGCTGGGTGAGCATAACCGCATGAATGCGCTGGCCGTGCTGGCTGCGGCGCGCCATGTCGGCGTGCCGGTGGATGTAGGCATTGCCGCGCTGGGCGCCTTCCGCAACGTCAAGCGCCGCATGGAAGTGCGCGGCACGGTCAATGGCATTACGGTATACGACGACTTCGCGCACCATCCCACCGCGATTGAAACCACGGTAGCCGGGCTTCGTGCCAAGGTGGGCGACGCACGCATTCTGGCTGTGCTGGAGCCACGCTCCAACACTATGAAACTGGGCGTGATGAAAGCGGCATTGCCGGGCAGCCTGAAAGACGCGGATCGCGTATTTTGCTATGCCGCCAACCTCGGTTGGGATGCCGCTTCCGCCTTGCAGCCGCTGGGCGATATCGCTTCCGCGAGCGAAGACCTTGGGCAGATGGTCGAAGCCATTGCCGGCGAAGCGCGTCCGGGCGATCATATCCTCGTGATGAGCAATGGCGGTTTCGGTGGCATTCATCAGAGGCTGTTGGAGAGGCTGCAGGCTTGAACGTTATTCTTGACTGGATCAAAAGCGCGCTGGGCGTAGCTCTCGTGTTTTCAGTCGTCACGCATACCGTGCTCATTGCCGGCCTCGGCTT
>DATHWE010000102.1:0-7939 GCA_035460905.1 Methylophilaceae bacterium
AGGCCGATCAGGAGTGGTTGACCCAACTCACACAGGATTTTCAATTCCCGCAGCAACGTAATATTGTGCATGCTACGCTTGCCAAAACCGAAACCGGGGTCAAGCACGATGCGCTCGCGACCGATGCCGTGCTCTTCGCAAGCCGCCATCCGGTCTCGCAGAAAATCGTGCACTTCGCGCACCACGTCCTGGTATTGCGGGTCGAGCTGCATGGTCTGCGGAGTGCCCTGGCTGTGCATCAGGCAGACCCCGGCGTTGCTTGCGGCAACCGCTTCCAGCGCACCCGGCTGCTGCAGCGCAAAGACATCGTTGACAATGGAGGCGCCGGCGGCAATCGCCGCTTTCATGACTTCCGGCTTGTAAGTATCGATGGAGATGGGAACGCGAGACTTGACAGCTAAAGCTTCAATCACGGGGATCACTCGGCGCAGTTCCTCATCGAGCGGCACCGGTGTCGCTCCGGGACGCGTGGATTCTCCGCCAACATCGAGAATGTCGGCCCCTTGGCCGACCAGCTCCATGCCATGCGCCACGGCCAGCTCGGCCACGGCGAATTTACCGCCGTCCGAAAACGAGTCCGGGGTGACATTAACAATACCCATCACGCGCGGGCGCGTCAGGTCCAGTTCAAATTTTCCGCAGGTCAGCTTCATCAAAAAAAAGGCGTGGGGATGACCCACGCCTTGTTGTGCGTTGAAAAATCAGGCTTCCTGCGCCGGCCTTGTCGTCGGCGCGGGCGCCGAAGGACCGCCGCTGTCGCGCGGAGGGGTCGGTGAGCTCTGGGTCGGCTTCGGCGGACGCGGCGGATTGCCGGCCATGATGTCGTTGATCTGCTCGGCGTCGATGGTTTCCCATTCCAGCAGCGCAGCGGTCATTGCTTCGACCTTGTCGCGATTGTCTTCCAGCAGCTTGCGGGCCAAAGCATATTGCTGATCGATGATGCGGCGGATTTCAGCATCCACCGCGCGCATGGTTTCTTCCGACATGTTCTTGTGGGTGGTAACGGATCGGCCCAGGAATACTTCGCCGTCGTTTTCACCATAAACCATCGGTCCCAGCGCATCGGACATGCCGTAGCGGGTGACCATGTCCCTCGCCAATTGTGTGGCGCGTTCGAAGTCGTTGCTGGCGCCGGTGGTCATCTGGTTCATGAACACCTCTTCCGCAATACGGCCGCCGAACATGATCGCAATGCGGTTCATCAGAAACTCGCGGTCATAAGCGTAACGATCCTCTTCGGGCAATTGCATGGTTACGCCCAGCGCACGGCCGCGCGGGATAATCGTGACCTTGTGCACCGGATCGGACTTGACCAGCAGCTTGGCAACCACTGCATGGCCAGACTCGTGATAAGCCGTGTTGCGCTTTTCATCTTCGCTCATGACCATCGAACGGCGCTCGGCGCCCATCATGATCTTGTCCTTGGCACGCTCGAAGTCTTCCATATCGACCAAACGCTTGTTACCGCGTGCCGCGAACAGCGCCGCCTCATTTACCAGGTTGGCAAGATCGGCACCGGAGAAGCCAGGGGTACCGCGCGCGATGATGTCGGCTTTCACGTCCGGCGCAATCGGCACCTTGCGCATATGCACCATCAGGATCTGTTCACGGCCGCGAATATCCGGCAACGGGACCACCACCTGACGGTCGAAACGGCCCGGGCGCAGCAGTGCAGGATCGAGCACGTCCGGACGATTTGTCGCAGCGATTACGATCACACCCACGGTGCCTTCGAAACCATCCATTTCAACCAGCAATTGGTTAAGCGTCTGTTCGCGCTCATCGTTACCGCCGCCGAGTCCGGCGCCGCGTTGGCGCCCGACCGCGTCGATTTCATCGATAAAGATGATGCAGGGAGCACTTTTCTTGGCCTGCTCGAACATGTCACGCACACGAGCAGCACCGACACCGACAAACATTTCAACAAAATCGGAACCGGAAATACTGAAGAACGGCACCTTGGCTTCACCTGCAATCGCGCGAGCCAGCAAGGTCTTACCGGTACCCGGGTTACCCACCATCAGTACGCCGCGGGGAATGCGACCGCCCAGTTTCTGGAATTTGCTCGGGTCGCGCAGGAATTCGACAAGCTCGCCGACTTCTTCCTTGGCTTCATCGCAACCGGCAACATCCGCGAAAGTCACCTGATTGCTGTTTTCGTCCAGCATGCGCGCACGGCTCTTGCCAAACGAGAAGGCTCCCCCGCGTCCGCCGCCCTGCATCTGGCGCATGAAGAATACCCAGACCGCGATCAACAACAGCATCGGGAACCAGGAAACGAAAATGTTCATCAGCAGGGATGGTTCTTCATCCGGCTTGGCTTCGACAACCACGTTGTTTTTCAGCAAGTCGGATACCAGCCATGGATCGGAAGGGGCGTAAGTATTGAAGCGCTTGCCGTCTTCGGTGACGCCGCGCAGTACGCGCCCGTCTATCGTCACTTTGGCGATACGGCCCTGCTTCACTTCATCGATGAATTGCGAATAGACGACCTGGGTTTCATCAACCTTCTTGATGCCGAACTGGTTGAAAACCGTCATCAATACCAATGCCACGATTAACCAGATGGCAATGTTCTTCACGATATTGTTCAATGTCCCGTTCCTTAAATATGTGGGAAAGCAGAATTCATTCTAAACTGAATTGAGAAGGTGTTTCAAAAATTACACTTTGAAACAATACTCAGATCTTTTTCAGGCCCAGCAGAAAAATTTCGCTGCTGCGGTCGCGTGAAGCCTTGGGTTTACGCGTCACTACTTGTCCAAAACTTTGTCGCATGGCGTGCAGGATTTCATCGAAACCGCTTCCGGCAAAAACTTTGACCAGCAAACTCCCTCCCGGTTTCAGCCAATCCTTCGCGAACTCCAGTGCGAGTTCGGCGAGATGCGCCACCCGGGCCTGATCGGTGACGTTAATGCCACTAATATTGGGGGCCATATCGGAAATTACAAGATCGACCTGCCGACCTTCCAGTTTGCTTTCGAGTTGCGCGAGTACAACGTCTTCCCGGAAATCACCTTGCAGAAACTCCACGCCAGGCACCGGCTGCATTTCCAGGATATCCAGCGCGAATACGCTTCCCTTGCCCTGAAGCCGCTGCATCGCCACCTGCGACCAGCTGCCCGGCGCAGAACCCAGATCGACTACGACCATGCCCGGCTTGATAAGGTGATCCTTGTCATCGATCTCCATCAGCTTGTAAGCCGCACGGGCTCTATAACCTTCACGCTGGGCGCGCTTCACGAATTCGTCGCTGACATGCTCATGCATCCAGGCCTTGCTGGTTCGGGTACGCTTCATCTTAAGAGCCTATTACAGTAATTTTCATCCCCCGCGCTGCAAAGCTGCGGGATGCAATGCAAGGCGCGGTCTGCTCAGTGGAGTCACCCTCCACGAGCAGACCGCAACGCTGCAGTGTGCTCGCAGCTTTGCAGCCCCTTAGGGTTGAGCCTGGGCACGGCGTCTGCCACGTTACGCCGCTTGCCAAGGGAAATTGTCATTGGCTGCGCGGCGCGCCTTGCATCCATCCGTGCCCAGGCTCAACGCGGGGGATGAAAATTACTGCAATAGGCTCTATACTGCGCGCCTATGATTAAATTGAATTCCAAACAAACCAGCCACTTGCGTGGGCTTGGCCACAACCTCAACCCTGTCGTGATGATCGGTAACAATGGTCTCACCGAGCAGGTGCTGCGCGAAATCGACGTCAACCTGAAAGCGCATGAATTGATCAAGATCAAGGTGTTCGGCGATGACCGCGAACAACGCAAGCTGATGCTGGAAGAAATCTGCGAGAAGCTGGGCGCAGCTCCCGTCCATCATATCGGCAAGCAATTGGTCATCTACCGTCCCGCCGAAACTCCGAAAATCCTGTTTCCCAAATAACAATGCAGGCGTTTCCGCCTGCATTTCAAATATTTTCCCGCGTATCAGCTACGCGCCCTGAACACCAGCACCAGTCCCAGCAAGCTTTCGATGAGATACGCGATGCTGGCGACGCCGTGCCAGGTGGCAAAACGATCCCGGAACACGCTGTTCATCACGTCCGCCGGCATGGCCTGCGTCTTCAATTGCGCAATCATCGGCTGAACACCAAAATGCCCGAACAGCGTCAATAGAAGCATGACCAAAGCTGCCCAGAAAAACGCCTGCTTGAATGCATTCAGGCCGAAACGCGCCACCCGATGCGCCATCAGGTAGATACCGCTGAACAGTCCCAGATACGCGACCCAGGTAAACATCGTACCGGCGAGATTCCCCGCAAGCTGGCGGTTTTCGCCCAGCGTGTAGAACAGTGCGGGCGCGGCGAGATAGCCTATTGCCCACAGCCCTCCCACCCAGGCGGTGATCAGGACCAGTGCCAGACTATCCGAGAGTGTAATCTTCATGAAATTACCGGTAACGCACTTCCAGCACCTCGTAGGCGCGCACGCCGCCCGGTGCCATCACCTCGGCCACATCGCCGGCATATTTTCCGATCAATGCACGAGCAATCGGCGAGCTCACCGAAATTTTTCCGGCCTTGATATCCGCTTCGTCGTCACCAACGATCTGATAAGTGACGCTGTCGCCGTTGTCCTGATCTTCCAGCTCGACGGTCGCACCAAACACGCAGCGGCCATCCGCATCCAGCGTGGCGGGGTCGATCACCTGGGCATTGGAAAGTTTGGCTTCCACTTCGGCAATGCGCCCTTCGATAAAGCTTTGGCGCTCCTTCGCGGCATCGTACTCTGCATTTTCCGACAGATCGCCATGCGAGCGTGCCTCGGCTATTGCTGCGATAACACTGGGACGTTCCACACTGCGCAAGTGCAGCAGTTCGGCTTTCAACAACTCGGCGCCGCGGACCGTCAATGGGACTTTCTGCATATAGGTATCCTTACTAAAAATGAAAAACCACGCCGGGTTGTGTCGCCGGTGTGGTTTTTGATCGCTACTATGGTATTACTTAGACAGCTGGCGATGCAAGTCCTGAAGCGACTGAACCTCCAGTTCCTTCATATGCGCCATGCCGATGCAAGCTGCCTTGGCACCGGCCAGCGTCGTGTAATAGGTCACTTTCTGCTGCAGGGCATTGCGACGAATCGCATAAGAATCCTGCATCGCGCGCTTATCCTCGACCACATTGACGATAAAGCTGATTTCGCCGTTCTTGATCATGTCGACGATGTGCGGACGGCCTTCGGTGACCTTGTTGACCGGGGTCACATTGAGTCCAGCCGCCTGCATGGCCGCGGCACTGCCGCGCGTTGCCACAAGCTGGAACCCGAGTGCGGCCAACGCTTGTGCAATCTCGATCACCTTTTCGCGATCCTCGCGACGTACGCTGATAAATGCCTTGCCGCCAGCCGGCAGCTTGGTACCGGCGCCGAGTTGGGATTTAACGAAAGCTTCGGCAAATGTCTGACCGACCCCCATCACTTCGCCGGTGGATTTCATTT
This sequence comes from Methylophilaceae bacterium, assembly GCA_035460905.1. Classification (GTDB taxonomy): domain Bacteria; phylum Pseudomonadota; class Gammaproteobacteria; order Burkholderiales; family Methylophilaceae; genus MM2. The sequence continues at coordinate 5,442 of DATHWE010000102.1, forward strand.
CCGGGCCCAGGATGGTATCTACGCCCGGGAACTTGATGAAGGGGAATACCGCTTCCTTCACCGAATAATACGGCGGCACAATTTCCTTGGTCACGCCCTGCGATGCCAATGATTGCCCAGCCATGCAGCGCGCGGCCACCTTGGCCAGTTGCAGGCCGCAGGCCTTGGATACGAAAGGAACGGTGCGCGAAGCACGCGGATTCACTTCCAGTACGTATACGGTATTGCCCTGAATCGCGAACTGCACGTTCATCAGGCCGACCACGCCCAGCGCCTTGGCCATCATCACGGTCTGGCGACGCAGCTCGTCCTGCAACTCGGGGGAAAGGCTATACGGGGGGAGCGAACAGGCGGAATCGCCAGAGTGCACACCGGCCTGTTCCACGTGCTCCATGATGCCGCCGATGACGACCTGCTCGCCGTCGGACAGCGCATCCACGTCGACTTCCTTGGCATCGTTCAGGAAACGGTCCAGCAGCACCGGGCTATCGTTCGAAACCTTCACCGCTTCGCGCATATAGCGCTCGAGCTGCGCCTGCTCCTGCACGATTTCCATCGCGCGTCCGCCGAGCACGTAGGAAGGACGAACCACCAGCGGATAGCCGATTTCGGCCGCAGAGCGCAAAGCCTCTTCTTCAGTACGCGCGGTACGATTAGGCGGTTGCTTGAGACCGAGCTCGTGCAACATCTGCTGGAAGCGTTCGCGGTCTTCGGCACGGTCGATTGCGTCCGGGGTGGTGCCGATGATAGGCACGCCAGCCTTTTCCAACTCGCGCGCCAGCTTGAGCGGCGTCTGGCCGCCGTATTGCACGATTACGCCTTCCGGCTTTTCCAGCGCGACGATTTCCAGCACGTCTTCCAGCGTCAACGGCTCGAAGTACAGGCGGTCGGAAGTGTCGTAATCGGTGGATACGGTTTCCGGATTGCAATTGACCATGATGGTCTCGTAACCGTCCTCGCGCATCGCAAAGGCCGCATGGACGCAGCAATAGTCGAATTCGATGCCTTGGCCGATGCGGTTAGGACCACCGCCCAGCACCATGATCTTCTTCTTGTCGGTCGGCCGAGCCTCGCACTCCTCCTCATAGGTGGAATACATGTAAGCGGTATTGGTGGCGAATTCGGCGGCGCAGGTATCGACACGCTTGTAGACCGGACGCACATTCAATGCATGGCGGTAAGCGCGCACCGCATGCTGGTCGGTACCCAGCAACTTGGCGAGGCGACGATCAGAGAATCCACGACGCTTCAGCTGGAACAATGCATCCCGATCCAGATCTGCCAGCGACTTGCCCTTCAGTGCCTGTTCGCGCTTGATCAGATCCTCGATCTGCACCAGGAACCACGGGTCGATCTTGGAGTGGTCATGCACTTCAGCCACACTCATGCCGGTCCGGAAAGCGTCGCCTACATACCAGATACGTTCCGGGCCGGCTTCGCCCAGTTCGGTGGCGATGCGGTCGTGGTCGGTGGTTTTTTCGTCCAGTCCGTCCACTCCGACTTCCAGCCCACGCAGGGCCTTCTGGAAAGATTCCTGGAACGTGCGGCCGATAGCCATCACTTCGCCCACCGACTTCATCTGGGTGGTCAGGCGCGAATCGGCCTGCGGGAACTTCTCGAAGGCGAAACGCGGAATCTTGGTAACGACGTAGTCGATGGACGGTTCGAACGAGGCCGGGGTTGCACCGCCGGTGATGTCGTTCTTCAGTTCGTCCAGCGTATAGCCCACCGCCAGCTTGGCGGCCACCTTGGCAATCGGGAAGCCGGTCGCCTTGGAAGCCAGTGCGGAAGAGCGCGACACGCGCGGGTTCATTTCGATAACGATCATGCGGCCGTCTTCGGGATTGATCGCGAACTGCACGTTGGAACCGCCGGTATCCACGCCGATCTCGCGCAGCACCGCCAGCGAGGCGTCGCGCATGATCTGGTACTCCTTGTCGGTCAGCGTCTGCGCCGGAGCGACGGTAATCGAGTCGCCGGTATGCACGCCCATCGGATCGAGGTTCTCGATCGAGCAGATAATGATGCAGTTGTCCTTGTGGTCGCGCACCACCTCCATCTCGTATTCTTTCCAGCCCAGCAGCGATTCTTCGATCAGCAATTCGCTGGTGGGGGAGGCTTCAAGACCACGCTCGCAGATGGCGAGGAACTCTTCGCGGTTGTAGGCGATGCCGCCGCCGCTGCCGCCCATCGTAAAGGATGGGCGAATGATGGCAGGATAGCCGATCATTTCCTTGACCTGCAGCGCCTCTTCCAGGCTATGTGCCACGGCTGAACGCGCGGAGCCCAGGCCGATTTTGGTCATTGCGGACTTGAATTTTTCGCGGTCTTCGGCCTTGTCGATGGCTTCCTTACTCGCGCCGATCAACTCGACGTTGTATTTCTTCAGCACGCCGTTGCGGTCCAGATCAAGCGCGCAGTTCAGTGCGGTCTGGCCGCCCATGGTCGGCAGCAACGCATCAGGACGTTCAATAGCGATGATTTTTTCGACGATCTGC
>DATHWE010000103.1:0-9266 GCA_035460905.1 Methylophilaceae bacterium
GCGAACATCGAATCGCAAGTGTATTGCGCTGGAAACTTTGTTGACGTTCTGCCCGCCCGCGCCTTGTGCCCGGATGGCGGTAATCTCGATTTCGTTGTCGGGAATGATGATGCCGTCGGTCATATTACGCATCTTGCCACAGAGCTCCGGCAATGACTGCGGTCTGGCTAATTGCGAAAAACGGTGTGTTAAGCATGCGTTAAGTCGCGGAGCGTATTAATCACTCTACAGCTCCATCATCAATTGATCTTGAGGAAAGGACGGATCATGGTAACGATCGATGACTATGACATGCGCTGCGTCGGCCTGTCATGCAAGCATTCCAGTCGGTGTCAAAGGCATTACACGGAAGAGGACCAACTGCTGCCCTGGACGCCGGTGGCCTTTAATGTCTGCCAGGTACAGGAACAGAATCAGTTCATACCTTTTCCGCCGTCGGCAGAGGCCAAGCTTCCGAAGCGGGCTAATCCTACTCGCCGAGTGCGGCAGACTCGGCGCTGAAGAAGGTTTCGACGTCCGCAATGTCTCGCGTGCGCTTCATCGGCGGCAGGCTTTGCCAGATTTTTCGCCCGTAATGCTTCTCCACGATCCGCGGATCGCAGATCATCAGTACCCCGCGGTCCGTTTCGTCGCGAATCAAGCGTCCCGCGCCTTGCTTGAGCGTGATAACGGAATACGGCAACTGATACTCCATGAATGCATTCTTGCCCTCGGCGTTCATCTTGTCGATGCGCGCCGCGAGCACGGGATCGTCAGGCGGTGCGAAAGGCAGTTTGTCGATCACCACCAGCGACAGCGCCTCGCCGCGCACGTCCACGCCCTCCCAGAAACTTTGCGAGCCGACCAGCACGGCGTTGCCCAGCTTGCGAAAGCGATCCAGCAGTTCGGTGCGCGAGCTTTCACCCTGCATCAGCAGCGGATAATCGAGACCTTCACGTTCGAAGGCATCCTTAAGCAGCGCATAAATCTCGCGCATCGCACGCAGGCTGGTGCACAGAATGAACGCGCGGCCGCGGCTGGCCTTGATCGCCGGTAGCGCTGTGGCAGCGACGGAGGGCACATAGCCCGGACTGTTCGGCGCAGGCATGCCCTGCGGCACGTAAAGTATCGATTGCATGGGGTAATCGAAAGGGCTGTCCCAGCGCGCGGTGATCGCTTCAGGCAGGCCCATCTGGCCGAGGTAATGGCCGAAATCGCTTTTGACTGCGAGCGTCGCGGAAGTGAATATCCAAGCGCGAGGATGGCCTTCCATCTGCTTGCCGAAGATTTCGGCAATGGACAAGGGCGTCGCGTGCAACTGGACCGACTGGGTAAAAACTTCTACCCAGCGCACCAGGTTGGCGTCCGTGCCGGCACGCCAGCTTTTCAGTTGAGCTTCGAGTGCAAGCGCACGCTGCCAGCAGTTTTCCAGCGCCGGATCGCGCTCGGCCTGCGTTTCCAGCACGGCGGCGAGCGCCTTGAGCTTTTCCGCCATGACATCGAAGGCATCATTAAAACCATTGCGCTCCAGCGCTTTCTGCACCGGCATGCGTGCGCCGTCCAGGCCGAACACCAGACGGAAGTCGCGCACCGCCTTCTCCAGCGCGGCGGTGGCTTCAGGCAAGACCACGCAGTCCTTGGCACTGGTCAGGTATTCGGCATGCGCGTCGCGCGCCAGGTCCATGATCTGGCTGGTGGAAACATCCTCGCCGAAGAACAGGCCCGCGGTCTCGGGCAACTGGTGCGCCTCGTCGAAGATTACCGTGTTGGCCGCCGGTAACAATTCGGAAACACCCTCGTCGCGCAACATCACATCGGCGAAGAACAGATGATGATTGACCACCACCACGTCTGCCGCCAGCGCGCGCTTGCGTGCCTCCATGACAAAGCACTCCTTGTGGTAGGCGCACTCCTGGCCGATGCAGTTATCGCGCGTGGAGGTCACCGCCGGCCAGATGGTGGCATTTTCAGGCACTTCGGAAAGCTCACTCTTGTCGCCGGTAGAGCTCGATTTAGCGAAATTGCGGATGACATGCACGTAGCCTGCGTCTTCGCGGTTGAGGAAGCGCCCTTCATTGGCGGCGCGTTCCAGATGGAAGTGGCAGACGTAATTGGCGCGGCCCTTCAGCATTGCTACCGTGACCGGCACTTTGAGCGCGTCCCGCACCGCGGGCAGGTCGCGATTGAACAACTGGTCCTGCAAGGTCTTGGTGCCGGTGGAAACGATCACCTTGCCGCCGGAAAGCAGCGCCGGGACAAGGTAGGCAAAGGTCTTGCCGGTGCCGGTGCCGGCCTCCGCCACCAGCACGCGACAATGGTCGATGGCATCGGCGATTGCCTGCGCCATTTCTACCTGCTGCGCACGCGTGCGATAGCCGGGAATGGTCTCGGCCAATGCGCCGTCGGAAGCAAAAATATGGGAAATGTCCGTCATGCAGGAAAGTGGTTTGGCATGCTACTCAGAATGGTGCATATTACCATCTGGCAGATTGGGAGGTCTTATGGAACAAGAAGCAAGCATCGCCCTGCTGATTGACGCAGACAACAGCCCCGCCTCGAAAATCGACGAAATTGTCGACGAGCTCGCCAAATACGGCGTGATCAATATTCGCCGCGCTTACGGCAACTGGAAAAGCACGACACTCAGAAGTTGGGAAAACGTGTTGCATGACTATGCCATCCAGCCCATCCAGCAATTCGATTACTCCAAGGGCAAGAACGCCACCGATATCGCCATGGCCATCGACGCGATGGACCTGCTTTATACCCAACGCCTCGACGGTTTCTGTCTGGCTTCCAGCGACTGCGACTTCACGCCGCTGGTGATGCGCCTCCGTGCCAGCGGAGTCAAGGTTTTCGGCTTCGGCGAGAAGAAAACGCCAGAGCCTTTCGTCAATGCCTGTTCGAAATTCCTTTACCTGGAGCAATTGGGAACAGCGGAAGCCGCACCCGAAATAATTGTTCAGGAAACCGCGCCCGGCCTTGTTCAGAAACCAGCGGAAACTTTAGTCAGTACCCCACTCACCCCAGCGCCACCTGACTTCCCCGCTGCCAAGCAGTCTTCCAAAGAGCTCAAAGGCAACCAGCGTCTGGTCAACATGCTGCACAAAGCCGTGGAAGCGGCTGCCGATGAAGAAGGCTGGGCGGGCCTGGGTGCGGTTGGCTCCCACATCTCCAAACAAGCATCTTTTGACTCACGCAATTTCGGCTATTCCAAACTCTCGGACCTGATTACCGCAATCGGCCTGTTTGAAGTGCGCAAAAAAGAGAAGAGTCTGTATGTGCGGGACAAGAAATTCGGGAAGCAAGGGGATGCGCAGCAATCGGTGGATTGAAGCTGCGCAATAAATTAAGCGTCTATTTCAGTCGAAATCGACGCTTTCCGCCAGGCGTTGATCGAGCACTTGCAGCAACTGCCGCTTTTGCGCATCCGGCATGGTAGCCCACGCGGCGATTTCGTCGCGGGTACGCAGGCAACCTGCGCATACCTCTGCCTCGTTATCCATGCGGCAGACGCCGATGCACGGAGATGAGACTGGGCCGAGATCAGACATTTTCAAACTCCAAGCATTTCTGCCGCATGGCGGCGTGTAGTTTCCGTAATTTCCATACCGCCCAGCATGCGGGCGATTTCCTCGATGCGCTCGACCGGGTTCAGCGGCTCGATGCGGCTCAGCGTGCTGCCGGCGACGACAGACTTGCTGACGCGTAAATGGCGCACCCCTTGCGCAGCGACCTGCGGCAGGTGAGTAATTACTAGCACCTGGCGCGAAGCCCCAAGCGACTGCAGCAGCTGGCCGACCACTTCGGCCACGCCGCCGCCGATGCCGACATCCACTTCGTCAAAAATCATCGTCGGCGTTGCGCCTTGCTGCGCGGTAATCACACGGATGGCAAGACTGATACGCGACAGTTCGCCGCCGGACGCCACTTTTGCCAGCGAGCGCGGCGGCACACCCGCATGACCGGCGACGAGAAATTCCACCTGTTCCAAACCGTGGGCGGTACCTTCAGGCAAGGCCTCCAGCGCCACAGCGAAGCTGCCGCCGGACAGCGCGAGGCGTTGCATTTCGGCACTGACCAGCTTGCCCAGTTCAGCAGCGGCCTTCTTGCGGCCAGCGCTCAGTTCGGTGGCCAGTTTCATGTACTGTTCGCGGGCGGCCGACTCTTCCTTCGCCAGCGCTCCATCGTCGCCGACGCCCTCCAGCTCGGCCATACGCTGCTGCCATTTGACCAGCAGCTCCGGCAGCTCCTCCGGCCGAACACGCTGTTTGCGCGAGGCAGCATGGACGGCCTGGATGCGGGACTCGACCTCGTTCAACCGCTCTGGGTCGAGTTCGGCGCGGCTCAGGTATTTGTTCAGGAATCGATCGGCTTCTTCGATCTGGATCGCAGCGACATCCAGGCTGTCCAGCGCTTCCTGCATCGCCGGATCGTATTCGCTCAATTCCTGCAATTTATGCTGCGCGGCATGCAACTGACGCAGCACGGATGCTTCGCTCTCCGCCAGCAACTCGCGGCACTCCTCACCACCGGCGAGCAGGCTCGCTGCGTGTGCAAGGCGGCTGTGCTCCTGCTGCAAAGTTTCCCACTCTTCCGCCGACGGATTGAGTTGGGCGAGTTCGCGCACCTGGTCGCGCAGCTCGGCGAGCTCTTCGGCATAAGCCGCTGCGTTGCGCTCCATTTCGCTGCGTTTTTCATGCAGTTCGCGCCAGCGCTTGTGAGCGATCACTACTTGTGCCGCCAGCGCGGCTATGCCGCCGAAGTCATCGAGCAAGGTCCGCTGGCTTGCGGTCTTCATGAGCGAGTGATGGGCGTGCTGGCTATAGATATCGACGAGGAAATCGCCCGCTTCGCGCAGTTGCTGCATGGTGGCGTTGAAGCCGTTGATGAAGGCGCGCGAGCGGCCATCGGCATAAACAATGCGGCGCATCAGGCAGGCGCCGTCATCTCCCGCCAGTTCGTTGTCTTTGAGCCAGGCATGCAGTGCCGGCAGATCGGCCACGGAAAATTCGGCACTGATTTCGGCTTTTTCGCAGCCCTGGCGCACCAGCCCTGACTCTCCCCGCTCGCCCAGCGCCAGCGACAGGGCATCGATCAGGATGGATTTGCCCGCGCCAGTTTCGCCGGTAAGGACGGTAAACCCCGCGCCGAAATCAAGTTCGAGCCGGTCGACGATGACGAAATCACGTAAGGAAAGCGAACGCAGCATAGTTCCGGCGTTTATCCCCAGTGCAGTTTTTCACGCAGCATCGCGTAGTGGCTATGACCGCGCGGATGCAGCAGGGTGACGGTTTTGTCCAGGCGCTGCACGATGACCTTGTCGCCGGGATGCAAGTCGGAATGCAATTGACCGTCGAAATGCACGCGGGCGTCGTCGGCATGCAGCAGGGTGATTTCGACCTTGCTGGCGCTGTTGATCGCGAAAGGACGGTTGGACAAGGTGTGCGGGCAAATCGGCACCAGCGCGATAGCTTCCAGCGTCGGATGCAGGATGGGGCCACCCGCCGACAGCGCGTAGGCGGTAGTGCCAGTAGGCGTGGACAGGATCAGGCCATCGGAACGCTGGCGATGGACGAATTCCCCGTCGATGGTCAGTTCCAGCTCGATCAGGCGCACCGTGGCAGCCTTGCTGACCACCACGTCATTCAAGGCGCGGCCTTCGCTTGCGATTTTGCCGTCGCGCACGACGGAGGCGCCGAGCAACATGCGCTGCTCCTGTACATACTCGCCATCCAGAATGCTGGCGACATTTTGCAGCATGGATTCCGTGGTAAGGTCCGCCAGGAATCCAAAACGGCCACGATTGACGCCGACGAGCGGGATGCCGTGATCCACCAGGCTGCGCGCGACTGTCAGCATGGTGCCGTCGCCGCCGAGCACGACTGCCAGATCGGCATGCGCGCCGATATCGGCCATCGACACCGTGCGATAACCCTGGATATCGAAAAATGCCGCGGTGTTATCCTCGATCAGCACACCGACCCCGCGCTCGCTCAAAAAACGCGCCAATGCCAGCACGTATTCGCGTATTTCTGGATTGGTAATTTTGCCGATCAGGGCGATATGGTGGAATGCGTCCTTCATGGCCGCATTAAACCACAGAAGCACACCTCGAAAAAGATTTGCCGCAGCAGCGGAACTCGAACGCGTCGCGGCGATTCCAAGAATCGCTTGGTCAATGATTGAATCCTTCTCATGCCGGCTGCAACAATCTCGGGAAACACCTTGCGGCGCATTGCCCGCCAACGGCTCTTGCCTCATAATTCAGGCATGATGCGCTCCTCCCCGTACCCCGTGATCACTCGCCTTTCCGCCGCTGCATTTTCAAGCCGCGGCCGCTGATAGCCATGCTGGAAAAACGCGCCCAAATTCTGCTGAAGACCCTGGTCGAACACTACATTAGCGACGGTCAGCCGGTGGGGTCGCGCACGCTATCCAAATGCTCGGGACTCGACCTCAGCCCGGCCAGTATCCGCAATGTGATGTCGGACCTCGAGGAGCTGGGCTTCATTACCAGCCCGCACACCTCGGCCGGGCGGATTCCCACGCATCGCGGCTACCGCATGTTCGTCGATACTCTGCTCACGGTACAACCCTTGCGCCAGGATGAAATCCAGCGTCTGGAACTCAAACTTTCCTCTCCCGATCCGCAGGAGCTAATTTCCTCGGCCGCCGGGGTGCTTTCCAACCTGACGCAATTCGCCGGCCTGGTGATGATCCCCAAGCGCAAGAGCATCGCCTTCCGCCAGCTCGAGTTCCTGCCGCTCTCCGACAAACGCATCCTGCTGATCATCGTCACTACCGACGGCAACGTGCAGAACCGCATCATCGTCGCCGACCGCAACTACAGCCCGTCGGAACTGACGCAGGCAGCGAACTTCTTCAACCAGCACTATGCCGGCAGCACCTTTGAGGATGTGCAGCGCAAACTGCACGAAGAGTTGAGGCAGATGCAGACGGACATGACCCGGCTGATGACCGCCGCGCTGGAGGCCAGCAGCAAAGCGCTGACGGAAGACGAGGACAATGTGGTGATCTCGGGCGAACGCAACCTGCTGCAGGTGGACGATCTCTCCACCAACGTCACTTCACTGCGCAAACTGTTCGAAGTATTCGAACGGCGCACCACGCTGCTGCAACTGCTGGATACCAGCCAGAAAGCAACCGGCGTCAATATCTTTATCGGCGGCGAATCCGGCCATATTCCGCTGGACGAATGCAGCGTAGTCACCGCCCCTTACGAGGTCGACGGCCAGGTCGTCGGCACGCTGGGCGTGATCGGCCCGACGCGCATGGCCTACGAGCGAGTGATCCCCATCGTGGATATCACCGCCAAACTTCTTTCCAACGCGCTCTCAAATCACTAATGGCCTATTTCAAACCCGAACCGTCCTACCAGCACGGCTCGCCCGCACGTATTGGCATCCTGCTGCTCAACCTGGGTACGCCGGACGCGCCCACAGCCAAGGCGCTGCGTCCTTACCTGAAACAGTTTCTCAGCGACCCGCGCGTCGTCGAAATCCCCCGTGTCATCTGGTGGTTGATCCTCAACGGCATCATCCTCAATACGCGCCCGGCCAAATCGGCCGAAAAGTATGCGCAGATCTGGACCAACGAAGGCTCGCCGCTGCTGGTGCACACCCAGCGCCAGGCGAAGATGCTGCAAGGCTATCTCGGCACGCGCGGCGTTTCCGTCGAAGTCGAGTTCGGCATGCGCTACGGAAATCCATCGATAGACTCCGCACTGGGGAAATTGCGCGCCCGCAATTGCGACCGCATCCTGGTGATCCCGCTTTACCCGCAATATGCCGCCAGCAGCACCGCCTCGGCGCTGGATGCAGTGTGGGAAGAATTGCAACGCATGCGCAACATGCCGGAAATCCGCACGGTGCGGCATTACCATGACGACCCCGGCTACATTGCGTCGCTGGCCGCCAGCGCACGCGAATACTGGATGCGCCACGGTCGCCCGGACAAACTGATCATGAGCTTCCACGGCATTCCGCGCCGCTCGCTGACGCTGGGCGACCCTTACCACTGTGAGTGCCAGAAAACCGGCCGCCTGCTGGCGGAGGCACTGCAACTGGAAAAGGATCAATACCAGATCTGTTTCCAGTCACGATTCGGACGCGCCGAATGGTTGAAACCCTACTTCGCACCGGCGCTGGAGGCACTGGGCAAGGCGCGCGTCAAGCGCGTGGACGTCCTCTGCCCCGGTTTCGCCGGCGACTGCCTGGAAACGCTGGAAGAAATCGCGATGGAGGGCAAAGCCACATTCCTGGCGGCCGGCGGCAGCGAGTATCACTACATTCCCGCGCTCAACGAACGCAATGAATGGCTGCATGCGCTGAGCGACATCGCAGTCCGCCATCTGCAAGGCTGGCTGCACGAAACGCCTTCCGCCGAAAAGAAAGCCGAGCTCGAACTTTCGCGTCAGCGTGCGCTGACCATGGGCGCGAAGCAATGAGCGTGCGCCATGGCTTTGCTATACTAACGTTTTGCATGAGACCCCCCGCACCATGATCGTCATTACCGGCGGCGCAGGCATGATAGGCAGCATGATTGCCTGGCAACTCAACCAGGAAGGTCGCGACGACCTGCTTATCGTCGACCGCCAGAAACATTCCGACCAATGGCAAAACCTCTGCCATCGCCGCTACGAAGAGTACCTAGACAAGGAAGAACTGCTGCCGTGGCTGGAAGCCGGCGCGGAGCTGGACGCCGTGATCCACATGGGCGCCATCAGCGCCACCACCGAGCGCGACTGGAACCGCCTGCTGGAAGACAACATCCGCTATAGCCAGGGATTATGGCAGTGGTGCACCGACAACGGCGTGCCCTTCCTCTATGCCAGTTCTGCGGCCACCTACGGCGGCGGCGAGCAAGGCTATGACGATGCGGACATGGCAAACCTGCGCCCGCTCAACGCCTACGGTTATTCGAAGCACTTTTTCGACCAATGGGCGCAACGTCAGGCCGACGCCGGCAACGCGCCGCCGCTGTGGGCAGGGTTCAAGTTCTTCAATGTCTACGGCCCCAACGAGTATCACAAGGAACGCATGGCGAGCGTGGCGTTCCACAGTTTCAACCAATACCGCGATGCCGGCACCGTGAAGCTGTTCAAGAGCGACAGGCCGAATGTGGAAGACGGCATGCAACTGCGCGATTTCGTCTACGTGAAGGACGCCGCCAGCGTGGTGACGTGGTTCCTGCAAGGTCGTGGCGAGAGCGGCATTTACAATGTGGGCACCGGCCAGGCCCGCGCGTTCAAGGATCTGGCAACG
>DATHWE010000104.1:0-7723 GCA_035460905.1 Methylophilaceae bacterium
GTGAACGTCAGACTCCAGAAAGTAAAACCCTTTTGCTTATGCATGGCCGATCCCCTTATTTGATGGTGTCGCCAATTCTGCCGAAATTATCGAAATTCCACCAGATCATGAACGCCTTGCCCACAATATTGTTCTCCGGCACGAATCCCCAGAAACGGCTGTCGTTACTGTTATCGCGGTTATCACCCATCACAAAATAATGCCCTGGCGGGACGATAACCTCGATGTCCATTGTAGGAGCATCGTTCACCAGCAGAATATCATGCTGATGTTCACCCAGCGTTTCCCCGATCCGCGTAGCCGCAATGCGGTTAAGCCCAGGCGCGACGTACTCATAATCGCCATCGACGGTAATATCGAGCGGCGTGCCATTGATGATCAGGCGCTTTTCACGATACTCGATTCGATCGCCAGGCAGGCCAACCACACGCTTGATGTAATCCATGGACGGATCTTGCGGGAAGCGGAATACCATCACTTCCCCACGCTGCGGATGGTTCATCTCAAGGAAAGTGTTGTTCAGGATAGGCACGCGCAAACCGTAGGTATGCTTGTTGACCAGGATGAAGTCGCCCACCAGCAAAGTCGGCATCATCGATCCGGATGGAATCTTGAACGGCTCAACCAGGAAAGAGCGGATCAGGAAGACTGCCAGAATCACCGGGAAGAAGCTCTTGGAGTATTCCACGACCCACGATTCGGATTTACCTTCCGCACGCACCTTGCGCAGATAGAAGATGTCCAGCAGCCAGATAATACCGGTCAGCACCAGGGCTGCCAGCATGAACAATGCAAACATCATTTGTCTTCAACCCTTAGAATCGCCAGGAATGCTTCCTGCGGAATTTCAACGTTGCCTACCTGCTTCATGCGTTTCTTGCCTTCCTTCTGCTTTTCCAGCAGCTTTTTCTTACGCGTGATGTCGCCGCCGTAACACTTGGCCAGCACGTTCTTGCGCATCGCCTTCACCGTTTCACGGGAAATGATATTGGCACCAATAGCCGCCTGGATTGCCACATCGAACATCTGGCGCGGAATCAGTTCTCGCATCTTGGAGGCTAGTTCACGTCCGCGGTACAGGCTATTGGCGCGGTGTACGATCAAGGACAATGCATCCACACGATCGCCATTCACCAGAATGTCGAGCTTGACCAGATCGGCCGTGCGGAACTCCAGAAACTCGTAATCCATCGAGGCGTAACCGCGTGATGTCGATTTCAGCTTGTCGAAGAAATCCAGCACCACTTCGTTCAACGGCATTTCGTAGGTCAGCATGACCTGCCGGCCCATGTATTGCATGTTGCGCTGCACGCCGCGCTTGTTGTTGCACAGCGTCATCACCGGACCCACATATTCCTGCGGCATCAGGATGGTCGTCGTGATGATGGGCTCGCGGATTTCCTCTATGCGCGACGGCTCGGGCAACTTGGAGGGGTTCTCCACCAGTATCGTCTCGCCGGCCTTGGTGACGATCTCGTACACCACGGTCGGCGCCGTAGTGATGAGGTCCATGTCGTATTCGCGCTCGAGACGCTCCTGCACGATTTCCATGTGCAGCAGGCCGAGAAAACCGCAGCGGAAGCCAAAGCCCAACGCTTGCGAAACTTCCGGCTCGAACTGCAAGGAAGCATCGTTAAGGCGCAGCTTCTCAAGCGCGTCGCGCAAGGCCTCGTATTGATTTGATTCCACCGGATAAAGACCGGCGAATACCTGCGGCTTGATTTCCTTGAAGCCCGGCAGCGGCTCGGTCGCGGGTCTATTGACCAAGGTGACGGTATCGCCCACTTTTGCGTTCGCCAGTTCCTTGATGCCCGCAATGATAAAGCCAACTTCGCCAGCGGAAAGATTTGCGCGCTGCCGCGATTTCGGCGTGAATACACCGACTTGCTCACACAGATGTTCGGCGCCGGTCGCCATCAGGCGGATCTTGTCCTTGGGCTTGAGAGTACCGTCCACCACCCGCACAAGCATGATCACACCGACGTAATTGTCGAACCACGAATCGATAATCAACGCCTTTAGCGGCGCAGTGGGATCGCCTTTAGGCGGCGGAATACGGGCCACCACTGCGTCCAGTACATCTTCCACGCCCTCGCCGGTCTTGGCCGAGCAACGCACCGCGTCGGTCGCTTCGACGCCGATGATATCCTCGATTTCCTGGATCACGCGTTCCGGATCGGCGGATGGCAGATCGATCTTGTTCAGCACCGAAACCACCTCCACGCCCTGCTCGATGGCGGTATAGCAGTTGGCGACGGACTGTGCCTCAACCCCTTGCGATGCATCCACTACCAACAGCGCGCCTTCGCAGGCCGCCAGCGAGCGGCTGACTTCATACGAGAAGTCCACGTGCCCGGGAGTGTCGATCAAATTGAGTTGGTAGACCTGCCCATCGCGCGCCTTGTAACTCAATGCGGCGGTCTGCGCCTTGATGGTAATGCCACGTTCGCGTTCCAGATCCATGGAGTCCAGAACCTGGGCCTCCATTTCGCGATCTGACAAGCCGCCGCATAGCTGGATGATACGGTCAGCCAAGGTGGACTTGCCGTGGTCGATGTGAGCGATAATCGAAAAATTGCGGATGTTTTTCATTTTCAGGTAGCAAGAAGGGCGCCGAAAAGGCGCCCTTCTTGCTTAACAGACTGTTCGAGCGCGGATTTTACCGCAAAGCGGCCCACTCCGCACTCGAACCGGCTACTTTCCGTTCACTTTGACCGGAACGTATAGCGTACTGTCGCCACGCAAGACCAGCAATGCGATAGTCTTACCCGGTTGAGCAGCGGCAATCAGCTTGTTGAATTGCTCCAAACCTTGAGCTTCATTGTTATTCACCGCCAGGATGACATCCCCGCGACGAATTCCGGCCTGTGCCGCGGAACCTTCGGCACCGACGACCAACAGGCCATTCTTGCCATTCAGTTTTTTCTTCTGCTGCGGCGTCAATTCACGCAGCATCAGGCCGATCTTGTTGGATTCAGCCTTGGCTGGACCTTTCGCGGGGCGCGCCTCATCCTTGTCGTCGGAAGGCATTTCCCCCACGGTGAGCGAAATATTACGCGCGCCTCCCTTACGTAGAACTTCAACATTTACTTCCTTGCCAGGCTTTGTACCCGCAACCACCCGCGGCAAATCGGAAGAAGTCAGGATTGGCTTGTTATCGAACTTGACGATGACATCACCGGCGACCAGCCCGGATTTTTCGGCAGGACTGCCTTTTTCCACACCGGCAACCAGCGCCCCATTGGTGTTTTTCATCCCGAACGAATCCGCCAGTTCACGCGTAATTTCCTGGATGTTGATGCCGAGCCAACCGCGCGTCACCCGGCCAGTAGACTTCAACTGGTTCTGCACTTCCAGCGCAACATCAATCGGAATGGCAAAAGACAATCCCATGTAGCCACCGCTACGGCTGAATATCTGCGAATTGATGCCGACTACCTCCCCCTTCAGATTGAAGAGTGGGCCACCCGAATTGCCGGGATTAATGGCAACATCGGTCTGGATGAAAGGCACATAGTTTTCTTGCGGCAGCGCGCGCCCCTTGGCGCTCACGATCCCTGCCGTCACGGTATTCTCAAGCCCGAACGGTGACCCAATGGCGACCACCCACTCACCCACTTTGAGCTGCCCGGGATCGCCGAATACCACGCGCGGCAATGCACTTGCTTCGATCTTGAGCAATGCAACATCGGTACGGCGATCGACGCCGATGATCTTGGCCTTGAACTCACGTTTATCGGCCAGCTTGACGAGCACCTCGTCAGCCGCATTCACCACGTGAGCATTGGTCAGAATGTAGCCGTCGGCGCTGATGATAAAACCAGATCCCAGTGATTGCGTTTTGTAGTCCTGTCCCGGGCCACCACCACCAGGCGGGGCGAAGCGGCGGAAAAACTCATAGAACGGATCATCTTCCGGCACGTTCGGGAACGGCATGACGCCTTGTCCCTCGGCATGCACGGTTTGCGTGGTACTGATATTCACCACGGCAGGCCCTTGTTTTTCGTAGAGGTCGGTAAAGTCCGGCAACTCCTTCGCAAAAGAAGGCATGGAAACAGCAAAAATTAAAACTGAAATGGCAAATGCTTTTCTAATCATACAAATTACCCTCGATGACAAAGTCTTACATCGACGCTACTTGCTGATTGCCGAAGGACAACCGGCCGAAAACTGCTGCCAACCCCTCCGCCCGCGGAATGTCCGCGCAACCAGAGCAACCCCAGCGCCAACCCCAGTCCGGCACCAACGAATGCATATGCATCCACATGCGCGGCAACCGTGGAAAACGATCCGCCCAGCGCAGCGCCGACAAGCAATGAAATTAAAGGAACGCCATAAGCCGCGAGTGAACTTATCAACAAAGCCTTCTCGTCGATGCCCACGATAACGTTATCGCCGATCTCGGCATTTATCCGGTTGTCCGCTCGAACAACCGAATTACGATGTCCCAGCAATCTTCCCCAAAGCGAAATACCGCAGCCTCGCGTCTGGCCACAAAGCCCGCACGGCTTGCTGCGCACGATTTCAAGCAAAACAATGTCCTGCTCGACACCGACGACGACAGCCTGCTCTTCAATCATGATTAGGATCCGATTTTATTTTTTGAAGCTGACTGCGTTGGCAATCTGTCTGACAGTGGCCTCGGGCACTTCGCCCACCACAATGATTTGATGACCATCCACGGCGTTGGCATAGACATTTGTACCGCCTTGCGCCACCAGGCCTAGTTTGGGTTGTACGCCTTTGCCCAATGTTTCTATAAAGAGCGAAACCGAAGCCAGACCGTCGGAAAACACCAGATGATGCACCGGCGAAGATTTCCCCGGCACCTTGCGTTTCACTTGCTCGACCTTGCGGAAACCGCTCGGCAACTGCGCGACAACCCAGCCCTCGCCTTCCAGCAACGCGGGGGTCACCGTTTCCTCTGGCTGCATCACATAGGTCTTGCCTGGCGAAACCTCTGGGCGAAACCAGTCCATGTTTTCCGTATCCATAAGCGCAAGCTGGCTGAATGCCACCTGCTCGATCATTTCATTGCGTTCATTCAGCATGACCGATTTGAGCAGCAAGCCGAACTCACGATCGACCGAAAATTTATAGCCATAGCGGAACCCATCACGCGGCTCGAGGGAGATGATGATGCCATCGCGCCCGCCGACACGCTCGTGACCAATTTTGCGCACCAGATAGCTTGCCTTTAACGTGTCCGGCAAGCCGGGCAATACCGCGGGGAATGAGCTTTGGATACGCCGCTTTTCAATCAGGACTTTTTCGTTACGCGGGTTGTAGATCACGACGTCGTTGCCCTGGCGAAAAACTTCGCGCGGCTGTCCGTCGAGTGACACCAGCCGGGCATACTCCCCTTGGGCATAATTCATATGGATGATCTGCATCGAGCTGACATTGCGGCCCGACTGATAAACAAAAATGCCCTTGTAGTTGAGCTTGTGCGCGGCTTGGCCCGCCTTGTTCAGCATGAGCCAGAGATCCTCCTCCGAGGCGGCTACCGCCGAGAGGGGAGCAAGAAGCAATAGGACAATGAAATGCCGTAAAGCCAAGCGCAGCATTAGTTACCACTCTCCGAATAAGTCACCGGACGCACATATTGTGACGCCTGCATGCCGCTATCAGGGGAAAGCTCCTGATGAGCCAGCAAATATGCGTTCATGGACTCGGGAGAGACATTACCTTGTGCAATGGAAGCTGCCGGCAAATCCTGCGACGGCGACTGGGCTTGTTGCTGCAACACCATCCATCCGACAAACATGACAGCAGCGACCGACGCGGCCACCGACATCAGGTACGAACGCTTGAAAGTCAATTTGCGCTTGGGGGCGAGCACTGTTGGCTCGGTATCGATGCGTTCCATCAAACGCTGATGAAAGCCGGGTGTGAATTCTGGATGACCTCGCATAGCATCACCAATAAGATGGTATGTCGACCAACACTCGTAAAACTCGCTGCCTTTTTTCATCCCCTCGATTAAATGCTCCGAGGATTCCACGTCTAGTTCATCATCCATTAAGGCTGATATCTGGTCTTTCATTACCATCTCCTGTTTTCGGGGGTATCCAGTAAAGGGCGTAGCTTTTCGGCAATCGTTTCCCGTGCACGAAAAATACGGGACCGTACAGTACCTATCGGACACCCCATCAAAGTCGCAATTTCTTCATAGCTCAACCCTTCGATTTCGCGTAGCGTAATAGCAGTGCGCAGTTCTTCGGGCAATGCCGCCACCGTATCGTTGACGGTTTGGGCAATTTGTTTGGTCATGAGTTCCGTCTCGGGCGTATCTATCGTGCGTAAATCCTGACCATCCTCGAAATTCTCCGCATCCTCCACTTCGATCTCGGTACTTACCTGTGGCCGCCGGCCCATCGCCACCAGGTAATTCTTGGCGGTGTTGATCCCGATGCGATACAGCCAGGTGTAGAAAGCACTGTCTCCGCGGAAGTTCGGCAACGCACGGTACGCCTTGATAAAAGCTTCCTGCACCACGTCTTCCACTTCGGCCTGATCTCGTATCATGCGCGACAACAAGCGCCCCAGCTTCCGCTGGTACTTCTGTACCAGCAAGTCAAAGGCACCCTTCTCGCCGCGTTGAGCACGCTCAACCAGCTCTTGATCTAGTTCTCGCTCGCCCATGCGGGCGTTCTCCCTGAATTATTATTGATGAGCATGTTTTTCCATATGAATGGGCATACTCAATAGTATACCGCTCACAGCGATTTTGCCGTAACTGTATACGGGGGTTAGAGACCGCAGTAAACTGCGATTGGTTCACATCACAAGAAAAAAACGTGTTGCGTTTCGATGTTCTCATTATCGGTAGCGGCCTGGCCGGTCTCACTCTGGCATTACAACTCGCGCCGCACAAAAAAGTCTGCCTCGTCACCAAGCGCAATCTGAACGATAGCGCCAGCAGTTGGGCACAGGGCGGGATTGCCGCCGTGCTGACCAATGAAGACTCGCTGGAAGCCCATATTCAGGACACTCTAATTGCCGGCGCGGGGCTCTGCGATCCGGAGGTAACACGCTATGTAGTCACCCATGGCCGCGAGGCCGTTGAGTGGCTGATCGAGCAAGGCGTACCTTTCACGCGTGAGGAAGACGACAGCGGTTACCATTTGACGCGCGAAGGCGGCCACAGCAAACGCCGGATCATCCATGCCGCCGACGCCACCGGTCATGCAGTGCAGGAAACCTTGGCTGCCAAAGTCCGCGCGCACCCCGGCATCACCTTGCTGGAAGACCACATTGCAGTTGACCTGATCACCGCCCGAAAACTTGGCAAACGTAAAGACCGCTGCCTCGGCGCGTATGTACTCGACAAGGCGAGCGGCAAGGTCATGACCATTTCCGCGCAACACACTGCCTTGGCCACGGGCGGCGCCGGCAAAGTTTATCTGTACACCACCAACCCGGATGTCGCGACTGGCGACGGAGTCGCGATGGCATGGCGTGCAGGCTGTCGCGTCGCAAACATGGAATTCATCCAGTTCCACCCCACTTGCCTTTACCACCCGCAAGCCAAGTCCTTCCTCATTACCGAAGCCGTTCGTGGTGAAGGTGGTTTACTCAAACTGCCGGACGGCACGCGCTTCATGCCGGCACATGACGAACGCGAAGAGCTCGCTCCACGCGATGTGGTGGCCCGCGCCATCGACTTCGAGATGAAAAAACGCGGCATCGACTGCGTTTACCTCGACATTTCTCATCGTCC